>CAWKAL010000075.1:0-15606 GCA_963847575.1 uncultured Gammaproteobacteria bacterium | reverse complement strand
GGCGTCAATAAATGCAAAGGCCACAACGACTGTAAAACTGCTGATAATGCCTGTAAGGGTCACGCTTCGTGTAAAGGCCATGGCTTTATCAGCATGTCTGCCAGCGCGTGTGATCATGTTGGCGGTAAAGTTGGTTCTTAACAATTCACGTAAATCATATTAGGAGATCTATCAATGTTTGATTCTAAAAAAGCAATGGGTGTTGCCATGGCAGTTGCTGCCGCTGGTATGTTGGGTGCGAGCAGCACCTGTGTTTGCAGCGGGCGACGCTAATGCCACTGTGCACTGTTATGGCGTTAACAAGTGTAAAGGCCACAATGATTGCAAGACGGCTGATAACGCCTGTAAAGGTATGGCATCATGCAAGGGGCATGGCTTCGTCGCTGTCTCTGCAAAAGCCTGTGATCATCTTGGTGGAAAAGTAGGTAAATAAACGCCCCGTAACGATTAGATGCAGCGGGTCATAGTGGCTTACCATTAAGGTCCGCTGCATCTTTATTGTATACATTGTCGATAAATTGCGGAGGAGTACAGCATAGTGACACGTCCATTTCTGGGTTTTGGTCTGGGTCTTCGTAGCGAGCACTACGCGCACATACAGGAACACAAACCGGCCGTCGACTGGTTTGAGATACTCTCCGAAAATTACATGGTGCCAGGCGGCAAACCGCTCGATCATCTCGACAAGATTCGACGAGATTATCCCATGGTGATGCACGGCGTCTCGCTCTCTATCGGCAGCACTGATCCGCTGGATACTGTATATCTGAAGGATCTTAAACAACTGATACAGCGCGTACAGCCACACTGGATTTCAGATCATCTGTGCTGGACCGGCGTGGATAATACCAACAGCCACGATCTATTGCCCTTGCCCTACAATGAAGCCACCATTGCTCACGTCGTCGACCGCGTGGTTCAGGTGCAGGATTTTCTCGGCCAGCGCATTCTGCTCGAAAACTTGTCCAGTTATGTCACCTATAAAAACTCAGAGATGACAGAATGGGAATTCTTTAACGAAATCGCACGCCGCGCTGATTGTCATGTTTTGCTGGACATTAATAATATTTTTGTGAGCGCGCACAATCACCAGTTTGATGCGGTGGATTATCTTAACGGTATTGATGTCGACAGAGTGATGCAGTTTCATCTGGCCGGGCATAGTGTTAACGGTGAAATGATTATCGACACCCATGATCACGATGTCTGTGATCCAGTGTGGGCATTGTATGCCACTGCGCTGGAGCGCTTTGGCGCGGTGAGTACCATGATCGAACGTGATGATGATATTCCCGAGTTCATGCAATTGCGCAAGGAACTGGCCATCGCCGAAGATATCGCCGCAAGAATACTGCCTGCGCAAGCGCTGGTATTAAACTCTCGCTGCGCAGCAGCATAACCCTGCAGAGCTAAAATATGGACGCACTGCGTAAATTGCAGCACGAATTTCTCGGTTATCTACTTGACGATACTGCCGGGGATATTGTCGAACGCATAGCATCAAGCCCGCGGCGATCAGCCAATCAGCGCATGGTGTTATATGGAAGCGCGTACACGCTGCGCTTAAAAGAAGCGCTCAGCACCGACTATGAACGTCTGCACGCTTACCTGGGTGATGAGCTGTTCGAAACCCTGGTGCAGCATTACATCAAAAGTTACCCGTCGCACCATCCCAGTCTGCGTTACTTTGGCCAGCACATGGTGACACTGGCCGAAAACCTGGTGCCGTTTTGCCAGTTGCCAGAAGTCGCCGAAATCGCCCGCATCGAACTGGCTTTCGGCAACAGCTTCGATGCCGCTGATAAGCAGTGCGTGGTGCTTGATGAGCTGGCCAGGCTGGCACCAGAAGCGTGGGCGCACCTGACACTGCGATTTCATGATTCGGTACAGCTACTGCCGCAACACTACAATAGCTTCCAGATCTGGCGCGCACTCGCAAACGACGAAACCCCGCCGCCAAAAACCACCGACGACACCACCTGGTTGATCTGGCGCCAGGACCTGGTAAGCCGTTATCGTGCTTTATCGGCCGCCGAGCTTGCTGCGCTAACGGTGGTATTGAATGCAGGCAGCTTTGCGGACCTGTGTGAAATCCTGCTGGATCATTTTCCTGAACAGGAAACACCGCAACGTGCGGTCACGTATTTACAACAATGGATCAATGACCAGATGGTGTGCCGGCTTAACTAGCTCGCGGCCCGCTGTTGTGATATCCAGCTGGCCCCACAGTTTGATATCGCAGGTGATGAGCGTATCATGTGCATATTCAGCCACAATTGGTAATCTGCAATTTATTTATGCCCAGTGATCAGCGAATAGTCCTGTTCATGGTTGTGCTGCTAATGCTGCTCACGGGGTTCGTTGTATTCCAGAACCCGCAGGTTGCGCTCGGCGTTAATGGTAAGCACGTCCTGGTGGTGCTTGTCCTGCTCAGTTTCACCATGATTTCGGTGCAGCATTATTTTGTCCGGCCGACCGATATCATTATTTCCGCAACATCCATTCTACTGCTGCTGTCGCCGGTGTACCCGCTGGTGCAGGCGTCGTTTATCTGGTACCAGGCATTTGTCGCCTATAGCGCGCTGGTGTTGCTGCTTGCGCTGGTGTCTTTGTTCAGCCTGAAACAGGAAAAGCCACTGTCTGCCGATGTGAACCATGCAGTACCGTCATTTCGCAGCCTGCCGCTCTGGCTGGGTCACAAAACAGTATTGTGGCTTACCATGCTGGTGCTGTGCGGCGTGCTTTATTACCAGGTGCGCTCAAATATGTTTCTTGTCCTCGCGGGTTATGCGTTGCTGGTATTGCTGGTTAACCCGGAAAAAATACTGGCGACGCTGGTAGCGAAAGACCGGCTATCGGCGGATACTGCAATAGTAGACACTTCAGCAGCACCTGTTATCGCAGCAGTCGCCGACGTACACCCCGTTGTTGAAACTGTGCCAGACGTGCACGCTCCCCGTGGTATTGCCCAGATCATAACCTCGCCTTCAAACGGTACCTTGCTGGCACGCATGCACGCAGATCAGACCCTGCCTTCGCGCTTCGACGTGCTGGGTATGCAAATCGATGTCGATGGCGAGAGCGAGTGGAAAACCGGCCTGGTGCTCGATCACTATGTCGAGAATGGCGAACACTGGTTGCGAATCATTACCGACGATTCATTTGCCGAGCTGAAATTAAAGACCCGGCGCTTCAGTCCGGCTGTGCCAGGTGATGTCTATGTACTAACACCCCGGCATTCGATCTATTTATTCGAGCATCTCGCAGGTACTATCGGTGACCGGCGCACAGTGGATAAAATCCAGTTCGTGGCCGCGCCCGGACTGTCAGTCACGCAAGGTGAGCTGCTGAATATCAAGCAGGCCGATGGCGATGTGTTCTACCAGGTGTTGTATGCGCCGGTAATCTCGGATAACGGCCAGGCGCCAGGTTCGAATCCGGTGCCCACCTCGGGCCTGGCATTGCAGCTCGGCTGCTGGAACGAAGACACCATGCAGTTTGAGAAAAAAGACTGGGTGCCGGAGTTGTATAGCCCGATTTATAAAGCGGAAGAAATCGTCGCAGACGAACCTGAGCTGCCCGAATACCAGCTGGGCACAATTCCCGCGACCAACTACCCGGTGGTGATCAACTGCGAAACTGCGCTGGCGCATAATCTCGCGGTGCTGGGTGCAGCGGGTACAGAAAAATCCGCTTTTACCCGCAAGCTGATTTCACGCGCTGCGAATGACAAAACAAAATTTATCTGTTTTGGTTGCAGCTCGGATGACAGCGTGGTCCCCGATTCAGAGATTGCATCACTGGTCAGCGAAGCCTTCCAGAAAAAATTGACCGAGGCCGCTGAAGTCATGTGCGACGAACTCAGGCGTAATCCCGAGAAGCAGGACAGGGACGTGATCCTGTTGCAGGAAACCATTCTGCGCGGTGGCTTTATGGCCGCGGTCACCGAGTTTCTGAACAATGATGCCGGCATCGCCAGGCTCGAGTTGCCCGCGTTTCTCGAACCTGCAGCAGGCCTGCAATATACCAGCTGGTTTTTGAATGCGCTGTATGAACTGGCACGATCGAAAAAATTTGGCAGCGTGCGCCTGTGCGTGGTACTCGACGGAATCAGTGCCAGTTTTGCCCAGCTTGCGTCATCGGCAGGCACCGCGCTCGACGTATCCACCCTGGTCGACAGTATTCAGCTGATTGCGCAACAGGACAGTGACTATGGCCTGGGGTTGATCGTGGTGGATGAACAGCTGACCGAGCTCTCCGGACCTGTGATCAGGCAATGCCAGTCGGTGATTGCTTTCAGGCAGGGCAGGATCCATGACAACGAGTATTTCATCAGCCTGATGGGTGATGGTTTCATGTCTGTGCTGACCCGGCTCGAGCCGCGACGCGCGATCGCTGCCGGCAAGGCCTTCAATTGCCAGAAAGCGGTGATGCTGGAAATTGCATAAAGTCGCCTTCTACCGTCTGTCGGTTACTGTTATCACAGGCCGGGGTTAGCCTGTCATAATCACATAACTGGCAAAATAACTGTTTAAAGCAGCGCCAAAATCCCATATATTTCAGTCACTAACGTGAATAAAGCCATAAGATCCAGGGCGAGTGTGTTATTAGAGTGACTGTCTACGTGCTTCACTGACGGGGTAACAAATGAAACCAGAATGCCGGCTGCAAAGAAGCAGCGTAGTAATGGTTGCCATGCTGCTGGTCACGGGCGCAGGGTCATCACCGGCGGCCATGCCCGCGGTGGACATGCTGAAGCAATAGCCATGTCGATGCTTGATAACAAACCCATGACCATCCTGGTTATTGTGAACCTGGTTTCACTCGCGGTGATTTTCTGGTTGTTGTGGATGATCAATGGCAATGACGGCAGCAATGATGTGCATATCGGCGCAATGCAACATCGCGAAATAGCAGTGCAGCCTGGCAGTCAACAGCTTACACAGGCAGATGACGTCGATATGGATCATGATGCGCTCGATCATGCGGCGCTGGCCGAGCTCAGCTCGGGCGATGTTGTGAATGTCACCGAAATGCAGCACCGCACAGAGAACGCAATTGAAAAATTCAAACAGTCCATAGATGTTAATGCGCCCCAGGCGGTCACTCAGAATGCACTGGCGCCGGATGATAAGGTCGGGGTGAAAAGCGGGGTTAGTGCAGCCGTTGAAAATAATAACCAGGCCCCGTCTACAAAATTAAGTCCCGGCGAAAAAGCCTATCTCGCCCTGCTTAAATCAGCTAGCGCAGAACGTGCAAACGAAATCCGTCTGATCAGGGTAAGACGCGGCGATACCTTGTGGAAAATATCCAGACGGGCCTACGGTTCAGGGTTTAAACACAAGCAAATTCTCAAGGCCAACCCGCACCTGAAAAGTCCCAACGATATTACCGTCGGCGAATACCTGCGCGTGCCCCAGTAGAGGGCTGTAGACAGTTGTTAGAAGCTGCCAATGCCGTGTGCCATCAATGCAGCACACAACAATATAATGCCAATACCGGTCAGTTCGGCATGAATCACCAGTCGCAGCTTGCGTTCATCGGCATCAGACAGCACCGGCGCTTTGCCGCTGCGCAAGGTTTTCTTCCAGGACATAAAGCGCCGTGTCGGGATTGTGGAGAGAATGCCAATAAGAAAAAACACGACCAGCTTGGTAATAAACCAGGCATTGCTGAAATAATAATCAGCACCTTTCTCAAAGTAATACACACGCAAAAAACCGAACACCAGGATGGCAAGCGCGGACAGCCCATAGACCGCATCTGCACGCCGAATACGTTTTGCGCGGCGGATATCAACGTCTTCTGTCAGCAACACAAGCTGCAACACCAGCGCAGCTGTCATGGCAAAAAATGCCATGAAGTGTGCAAAGGATACGAGCGCGGCGGATAACATGCTACCGATGCTAGCAGTTATAATATGAATCCTCTACAACCCTGCGGGAAAATTTATGGTGTGACACTGATATGGGTCTTCTAGCCTATGTAGATACGCGTTATAGTTTCGATAGAAAATACAGGGCTCGAAACAGGGGAGGTGTGTCGTGAGCTTTTTCAGGTTTTTTGCCGAGCGTCATTTACTGGCCTATGTCTTTACCATTTTAATAATCGTAATGGGCGCTGGCAGCTTGCTCACCATCAAGCGCGATGCCTTCCCCAGCATCGACTTTGGTGAATTGCTTGTAACCACGGTGTACCCAGGAGCCTCCCCCGAAGACGTCGAATTAACAGTCACAAATGAACTGGAAAAAGAGATTAAGGAAGTCACTGGCATTAAGCGTTACATGTCGTGGTCGATGGAGAATGTTTCAAATATTCATATCGTAATTGACCCCGATGTGAGTGATGAAGATAAAGTGATCCGCGAGATTCGCGAAGCAGTGTCTCGAGTGACAGACCTGCCACAGGAAGTGACTGAATCACCCCTTGTAACTGAAATCGGTACTGCCAGCTTTCCGATGATAGAAGTCGGACTTGCGGGTGATATTGAATACTCAGAGCTACGCAAGATTGCGCGTCGATTCGAAAAAAAGCTGGAGAATATCGAGGGTGTCGCGCGCGTGCAGCGCTATGGTTATCGTGCCAGGGAAGTGCAGGTGGAAATCGACCCAGGGAAACTCAATGACGCCATTGTGTCGCTGGGTGACGTGGTCCGCGCTATCAGTCAGCGTAATATACGATCGACCGGCGGTTCTTTCGAGTCCTATACCAGCGAAGAAAACATTGTCACGCTTGCGCAGTTTCGCGATCCAGCCGAAGTGGGTGATGTGATCGTGCGCACAACGTTTGATGGTCCCTCGATCAAGGTCAGTGACCTGGCAATAGTCAAGGACGGTTTTGAGGAGGAAAAAGTCCTGTCGCGCGTGAATGGCGAAAAAGCGATTTCCTTTGTGGCTTTCAAGTCTGAAAGCGCAGACATAGTGCGAACTGTGGATGCCATCAAGGAAATGGTCGAGCATGAGCAACAGTTGATGCCGCCTGAAATTAAAATCATGCTTTCAAACGATGAGTCTAAATACGTCAAGGATCGACTTTCTATCGTGGCAAACAATGGCATGATCGGTCTTGCCTTTGTCATTATTGTGCTGACAATATTTCTTAATCCGCGAATTGCATTCTGGGTTGCGCTGGGAATTCCTGTGGCCATACTTGGCACAATATTTATGTTACCCATGTTTGATACTTTTCTGGACAGCATCACAATGACTGCAATGGTATTGGTGTTAGGTATCATAGTGGATGATGCCATTATTATCGCAGAGAGTATTCATCGGCGTTATGAAGGCGGCCTTTCACCGGTAGATGCAGCAGTTGCAGGTGTTCACGATGTATTCAAGCCTGTTGTCACAACCATCCTTACCACCTTTATTGTATTTCTGCCAATGTTCTTCATGCCTGGAATGCTGGGTAAATTTGTATACGTCATCCCACTGGTTATTAGCCTGGCATTAATTGTGTCGCTGGCCGAATCTATGATTGCATTGCCATCTCATCTTTCAGCGTCGATGAAACCAGAAAATACTTCACAAAAGCGTCACCATGCATTTGAAAAAATACGCCAGTCTTATAATGGCTTGTTGCAGAAGTTGTTGAAATGGCGCTATGTCCTGGTAATGTTTTTTGTCTGTGTGCTCGCCGGTGCAATAACTTTTGCAGCCCTGTTTATGGACTTTGTGTTGTTCCCGTCATCGACAGCCGAGCGTTTCATGATCATGATAGAAACGCCCGTAGGAACATCTTTACAGGCGACTTCAGACCGTAGTGTAAAAATAGAACAACTGGTTTCTGCCCTGGGCGATGACGAGCTTGATTCTTTTATTACCAGAATTGGTACCTTTGGCGACATCGGATCCAGTGAGCGTGAGAACAATGCGTTGGTGTTCGTCAGTCTCACGCCCTATGCAGCACGAAGTCGTACAGTGGATGAAATAGTAGAGGAGTTACGTAGTAAAACCGATGCACTAGATGGCTTCGAGCGTATCTTTTATGTGGTTGATAGCGGCGGCCCCCCTGTTGGCAGGCCGATTACGCTGCGTATTGTTGGGGTTGACGATGCCATGCGTACCCGGCTGGCCGATGATGTTGTGGCTTATCTTGAAACTCAGGAGGGTACCAAAGACCTGGACAGGAGTGACACGGCTGGAAAAATGCAGGTCGAGATCATGTTTGATTACGACACACTGGCGAGAACAGGTATTTCTGTTGCCGATGTAGCGCGAAATGTGCGCATTGCTTACGACGGAGAAGTGATGACAAGCGTACGTTACGGTGATGAAGATGTCGATTTTCGCGCAATCTTTGCAGAGAATATTCGCAAGAATCCGGGCTCACTTGGCAAGCTGACCTTGCCGAACAGCAGTGGCAATCTAACGCCATTGGATCGTGTTGCCCGCTTTGTAAAAGTGCAGGGCCCTGCGACATTCACCCATTACAAAGGTGATCGAGCAATTACAATTAGTGGCGACATCGACAAGGAAGTGACCACGCCGCTTAAAATATCCGAAGCTGTACTGGCACATTTTGATATTGATCGTGACTATCCTGGCATGGCGTTGTTAGTTGGAGGTGAGGCAGAGGAAAGTCAACGCTCGGTCAATGACTTAATGGTTATCATGGGTATTGCTGTATTTGGAATTTATTTGCTGCTGATCCTTTTGTTTAACTCGATCTGGCAGCCGTTAATGGTTTTGATGGCTATACCGTTTGGTATTATTGGTGTCATAGTGGGATTTTCGCTGCACGGTGAAGCATTGGGATTTCTCGGCATGATAGGTGTGATTGGCCTGGTGGGCGTGGTTGTTAATGATTCACTTGTGCTGGTCGCACATGTCAATGAGCTGCGTAAAACTAACCGCGAGATGTCCATGTATGAAGTCGTGTCATTAGGCACGTCCAATCGTTTGCGAGCCGTACTACTAACAACAGTGTCGACTGTCGCAGGTTTGTTACCGCTGGCCTATGGTATCGGCGGAGTCGACCCCTACATGGGCCCGATGGCGCTGGCACTCGGCTGGGGCCTCCTGTTCGCGACACCACTCACATTGTTGCTGCTGCCCTGCCTGTATATGATTGGTGATGATATTAAACGGATATTACCCGCCCGCAGCTGATACAACGGGTATTTAAGAATGTCAGGCACCGGTAGCAATACGCATCATATTATTTTCCCGTTCAGGCAGATGCGGTGGAAAATCTGTTGAATCATGTTATAACTAGTCACACCCGAACAGATTGAAGAGGCCGTACTGCAGAGATGAACAGGGAAGTCACGACAATAGTTACGGCCCTTATACTACTGCTTGCGAGCGTGCACGCGGATGCTGAAATCCACAAATGGGTTGATGCGCAGGGCAAGACACACTTTTCCGATACGCCGCCTGCCGGGCAACAAACAGAGCAGCTCGAACTCAAGATCAATACCTACACCGCGGTCGAAATCACACCGCTGGAACAGCGCCTGGGTAAATCCGACAAGGTGGTGATGTACAGTGCTACCTGGTGCGGGATATGTACTAAAGCCAAACAGTATTTCAAGACGAATAATATTCCCTACGTAGTGTACGACATCGAAAAAAGCCGCGCCGGAAAGCAGGGCTTCAAACAGCTGAAAGGGCGCGGCGTGCCGATTATCCTGGTCGGCGGCAAACGCATGAACGGCTTCAGCGTGGCGAAGTTTGAAAAGCTGTATAAGCAATAAATTACAGTACTGGCTTGGTGGCTGGTGCCGATCCAGCCAGCTCAATTCCACCTGAATAGAGACCTGTCTCACATTTCCTGTCACCCATCCAGCGATTTGTTCCGTTTGTGGGCGAATTCAGGATTTTTTCTAAATTTTGGGTTACAAATACCTCATATAACAAAACTTCAGAATACGCATCATAGAATTAACTGAGGTATAGATATGGCGTGTAGTAACCCCGAATGCATGGGCAACTTTAATTTTAAGCATATCGCAGATTTCGCGATTAAACGTTTCGTCGATGGACTCAGTACGATTGACCTGATGAAACATGCCAGGTCTGAGCTCGAAAAGGAGGAGATAGCGCTGGTGTCACTGCTTGATGTGGATGATGAAAACATCCGTGAACTGAAGCTGTGTTGCAAACATGCAGGTAAATGCTCGGCGATTAACTGCAGGGAAAAGCTCAGGTTGCTGGTTGAAAAAGAACTGGTTAATCGAAAGTAAGTAAAGCGGTATATTCTCTTCTTATCTGATAAATTTCTGAGCAGGTGCTAGCCACCTGTCATACTCATAAATCGAACCACCTGTCCTGGCTGGTCATTGAACTCATGTTTTTCAGGCTTGAGTGCAATGGCTCTGACTATGGTCTGCCTGAGTTCTTCATCACTGATACCATCACGCAACAGCGGTCTTAGCGCCAGCTTGTCTTCCTGGCCGAGACACATATAGAGTGTGCCGTCGACCGAGAGGCGTACACGGTTGCAGGTTTCGCAGAAGTGCTGCGAGATCGGGGTGATAAAGCCAATACGCAGATCGGTGTTTTTAACCTGCATGTAACGCGCCGGGCCACCGCCGGGCATCACCCCGGGGATCAGGTCAAAGCGCTCGGCCAGGGTCTGCTTGACGTGTTGCAGGTTGATATAGTGATCGCTGGCTTTGACCCCGGTGCTGCCGATGGGCATGGTTTCGATAAAGCGCAGGGTAAAATCATGTTCCAGGCAGAATTCGACCATGGCTTCGAATTCATCATCGTTAATACCTTTCATTGCCACCATGTTTATTTTGACCGGCGCAAACCCGGCAGCGTGGGCCGCTTTCAGGCCGCGTAACACGGGTGCGAGTTCACCCCCGGTGATCTGTTTGAAACGATCTGCGCGCAAACTGTCGAGGCTGACGTTGATGCGCGAGATGCCGGCATCGAACAGCGCCCGGGCGTGTTTTTCCAGCAGCACGGCATTGGTGCTGAGTGACAGATCGTGAATGCCGGGCAGGGCGCCGAGGCGCGCTGCAAGTTCGGGCAGGCCTTTGCGTACCAGCGGTTCACCGCCGGTAATGCGTACACGGCCAACGCCGAGTTCGGCGAAGGCATTGATCACGCGCTCGGTTTCATCGAATGTCAGCCAGTGGTCGGGCTGTTCGAAATCACTGTGGCCTTCCGGCAGGCAGTAAAAACAACGCAGGTTGCATTTGTCTGCCACTGACAGGCGTACGTATTCTATGCGTCGGCCAAACGGGTCGATGAGTGCAGGTGCTGGCGTGTTTTTGTCTACAGGTTGCATGCATTGCCATGGTACAGGATATTTCAGATTTCAGACAATAACCCTTTACTCGGGTTCGATGTCGATGGTTGCGGTAGAATCGGGTTTTTAGTTGCGGGTAGCGTTATGAGTGAGAGATCTTTTATAGCGGTCAATATTGCGGTGATGACAGTCTCTGACAGCCGCACCGAGGAGACCGACACCTCGGGCCAGGCACTGGTCAAGCGCATCGGCCGGGCCGGTCATAAACTGCTTGAAAAGCGCATTGTGGTTGACGACAAGTACCTGATTCGCGAAGTATTGTCGCGCTGGATTGCCGATGCCGAGGTCAACGCGGTGATCACCACCGGCGGTACCGGGCTGACCGGACGCGATATCACCCCCGAGGCAGTGCGGCCCCTGCTCGACAAGGAAATCGAAGGCGTCGGCGAGTTGTTTCGCTGGGTGTCCTACCAGGACATCAAGACCTCGACAGTGGCTTCACGCGCGCTTGGCGGGGTCGCCAATGGCACCTTTATTTTCTGCCTGCCGGGCTCCACCGGGGCCTGTAAAACCGGCTGGGACGAGATTATCGGGCCGCAGCTGGATTATCGAAATGCGCCGTGCAATATGGTCGAGCTGATGCCGCGACTGCTGGAAAAATAATCATGGCCGGGCCCGCTGACTGTTTTTCAGAGTTGCTGATACCGGTCGATGAAGCCATTGAACGCCTGCTCGCGTCTACAGCGCGCAGCGCTGAAACCGAGTCTGTTGCCGTCATCGATGCACTGGGCCGTGTGCTGGCAGAGGACCTTGTCTCTGGCATCAATGTGCCCGGTGTTGACAACTCTGCGATGGACGGTTATGCGGTGCGCAGCGCGGAGTGTACGCAGCCTGGTGCCGTGCTGCGGGTGACACAGCGCATCCCGGCGGGGTGCACCGGCAGTGAGCTTGAGCCAGGCTGCGCTGCACGGATTTTTACCGGTGCACCGGTGCCGCCAGGCGCCGATGCCGTGGTCATGCAGGAAAGCTGTACGCGCCAGGCTGTCAGCGATGCCGTCAGCATTAATGCCCGCGTCGCCGCCGGCGACAATATTCGTCGCGCGGGCGAAGATATTGCGCAGGGCAGTGTGATTCTCGGTGCCGGCACCCGGTTGCGGCCGCAGGAGCTGGGGCTGATCGCCTCGGTCGGCATCGAGCGCGTATCGGTGGTAACAAAGCTGCAGGTCGCGTGTTTTTTCACCGGTGATGAACTGGTGTCCCCGGGTGAGCCGCTGCAACCCGGACAAATCTACAATTCCAACCGTTACACGCTAAACGGGTTTTTGCAGTCGCAGGGCTGTGAAATTACCGACTATGGCATTGTGCCGGACAGCCTCGATGCCACCCTCGAAGTCATCGCGCAGGCCGCACTCAAGGCTGACCTGATCGTGACCAGCGGCGGTGTTTCAGTAGGCGAAGAAGATTACGTACGGCTCGCACTGGAAAAACTCGGCAGGCTTGAGTTATGGCGTATCGCGATGAAGCCCGGCAAACCGGTGGCGTTCGGCAAGGTCGGTGATGCACTGTTCCTCGGCCTGCCGGGCAACCCGGTGTCGGTGTTAGTCACCGCACATGTCTTTGCACGCCCGGTGATCCGCAAGTTGCAGGGTGAAACCCGGTGCCTGCAACAGCCAATTTCTGTGAAGGCCGGTTTCGACTGGCCGGCGGTGAAACGCAGTGAGTTTTTGCGCGCGCGCATTGAACAACGTGGCGCTGAATCCTGGGCGGTGATCTACCCGCAGCAGGGGTCGGGTGTATTGAGTTCAGCAAGCTGGGCGGATGGCCTGGCGATTGTGATCAGCGGGTGTGCGATACAGCGTGGTGAGCTGGTTAATTTTCTTGCTTTTGATTAAGGACGCTGTGAATTCTTCAGGGTTTCCTTAAGCAGGCGCCGAAAAGTTCCTGCCAGGATTTTTCTCAGCACGGAAAAACCGCTAGCTGACTTAGCAATATCGCTTAATAAAACCGAAGTCCATTAAAAATAGTACTGGTAGTCCAGGCTGACATCATTGAATTGAAATGTATTTTGCCATTCACGACTTGCGCGCAGCTTGAGTGAATGATTGCGCGAGATTGCAAAATTGTGAGTGTATGTACCGCGCACGCGGTAAACATCGTTACTGAATTCTTCACCCGTAAACTCAATATGCATCGTGTGGCCGGTAAAGTGTGCAAGCAGGCCGGTGTGTAATCCGAGCGCGGCTTCCAGTGTGTTATCAAACTGCTTGTTGCTTTCGAGCCTGGCTATCGCGAGCATGTAGGCCTGGCTGTCGGCCCATAATGGATAAGAAACACCGGCGCCACCGTTGAGCTGGGTGACCAGCTGGTCCTTGCCCGCAGTGAGTTGACGTTCCAGGCCAAATTGAACCCGCCATGACAATGGATCAAAAAACTGTGTGCGCGGGGTGAGCGAAAATATTTCAACAGCATTGAGCCTGTGAAGTTTTATTGAATCATCGCTTGCGCGTAACTCGATACCGGCGATATTGATTTCAGCGCCCTGTAAAAAGCCTTCAACGCGGTCTTCCAGATCATGGAATGACATTTTTAAACCAAGCGCAGCATAGTTTTCATGATTGCGCCTGCCCGCGCTGATATTGGCGCGTTTACTCAGGTGGCTCAGGTCGGGTGATATTGGTGCTGGTATGTTCGCGTTTGCCGGTAAATTATTCGCATGGCGACTGACTGCAGACAACAGCTGGTAATTTCGGCCTGCAGCAGCGGGGTCTTCCGAGGTGTCGCGGAAGCGATAGCGATGCAGTTGATAACTGGCATCGACAATTTGCGCCTGCGTAGCCGGCGGCAGGTTTGTGAATTCATCAGCTTCAAGTGCCGCTGTGTCGGTGACAAGTTTTTCTACCAGCTGCTGCCCGGCGGCCGGGATTGCGTCGAGTTTGTAGCGTAGCTCGGTGACCATTGACGGTCGGTAGCTGATCGATTTGACCATGTCTTCGCGCAAGATAGCGCGCACGGTATCGACCGGGATTGCAGTAAGTATAAATTCATCGGTGAGTTCGACCGACGGGCGCGCGACTTCCAGCAGTTCGAGTAAACGGTAGGAGCAGTTTTCATCGAAGAAATAATAATCAAAATTGATTTCTTTCAGTTCCCATAAATGCGTAACCAGTTTTTCTGTTTCGAATTCGTCGAGATTGAGATCATATTCCCAGATGTCACGGTTTTCATCGCGGTTGTATTCACGGATTTTTTTGAAATAGGGCGTGGTGATAAACAGCCCCGGGTAACCGCCGCTGAGCCCCTTGAAGGCATAAAAAAGCGAGTTGTCATCCACCCTGACATCGGCGCCAAAGTTGACTGCGAACGACAACCAGTCGGACCAGTCGCTGTCTTTCTCGGGGTCGGCCGGGTCGAGGCGCAGCAGGGTGTGGCCGTACATCGATGACGGGCTGTTGAGGTGATACGCCGGGAAAACCATGGTGACATGTTTTGCACGAACCTGTCCGCGCCATTCTTCATAGTCTGGACAGCGGGCTGCAGGCAGTGTTGCGCGGTCAATTTCTAGCTGCGTCGCCAGCCAGTTGAGTCGCGCTGGAAAGCGGCAGAGCGCATGTGTGTTCGGTGACTGGTCTGCCTGGTAGAGCGCGACAAGGGTCGCGAGTAATTCAGCCTGGGGGTTGGTGGCGCCATCGTGCGCGAGGAAAAACCTGTCATCATCCACCTGGCTGCTGTATTTATTATCAGTGCCATTGCTACTGCCGGTAATATCGTAGTGAATCAGGTTATGCCATTCGTGTTGTTGCCACAGGTGTTTCTCGGAAGCCTGGTTGTGCAAATCGTCCACAGGATTTGCAGATAATGAGATGTTCACGCATAACAGGGCCAGGAAAAGCAGGCCTTTACAGCAGGATTTCATGATTGCTTATGACAGGTATTGCGACGTATTGAATGCGTTGATAAAAGAAAAAGCCCTGTATCCAAAGATACAGGGCTTATTATACTAACTGACAGCGCTAGTGATCAGGCTGCGTATTTAGCGAGTCTTGCATCAGACTTGATGATTGTGTCGATAGATGCAGACACTTCTTCGGCAGTGACGTTTTCACCTGGGAAAATCACGGCGAAGTTTTCGTGCAGTACTTTGGCGAATGTAGCGCGGTCAGCCTGTTCAACGCCGTAGGCAACGGCAACAGCATTCAGGGCTTCACCTTCACCACGAGCAACGTCTTCAGAGAACTCGCCCATGATCTGGCCCAGCAGAGACTGGCCACCGTAGGTCAGGGTGCCACTGGAAGAGCAGCCGTTAGTACCTGTGGTCATACCAAAAGTCGCATTACCCGAAGTACCGTTGGTGGTAGAGGCAATGATTTGGGGACCGAGGCCAGACTGGCCTTCGAGCAGCATATT
>CAWKAL010000074.1:0-45717 GCA_963847575.1 uncultured Gammaproteobacteria bacterium | reverse complement strand
CAGGCGGTATGAGTGAAGGATCGATATGTTCAATGAACGCCTCGTCGCGAATTCGGCGCAACCACAGGCGTAGTTCCTCATCTATCTTGCGCTTACGAATCTGTTTGCGCGCCTGTGCTTCGAGTGTTGCGGATGTCTGATTTTGCTGGCGGCGTTCAAGTACCTGCATCAAATGCCAGCCGAACTGGCTTTGAAACGGTGAAGAGATTTCACCTGGTTGCAGTGTAGCCATGGTTTCTTCAAATGCCTCGACGAATGCGCCGGGGTCGGCCCAGCCGAGATCGCCGCCGTTTTGCTTCGAGCCGGGGTCCTGTGAATATTCGGTAGCAAGGCTGGCAAAATCTGCGCCGTTCTCAATTTTGCGTTTGAGTTCGATCAGTAGTTCACGCGCGCCATCGTCGTCCAGTTCGGGGCTGGTGCGAATCAGAATGTGGCGAGCGTGCGTCTGTTCAACCATTTTGTTGCTGCTGGAACTTTCGACCAGCTTTATGATGTGAAAACCGCTGGCACTGCGAATGGGCTTGCTGACATCGCCGGTCTTCATGTCACGTAATGCTTCGACAAAAGATTCAGGTAGTTCACTGGCTTCACGCCAGCCGAGGTCGCCGCCCTGCAAGGCATTGCGTCCGTCAGATTCCTTAACGGCAGTGTCTTGAAAGTTCTGACCGGCGACCAAGGACTGGTAGATTTTATCCGCTTTATTTTTTGCTTTTTTTATATCTTCTGGTCTGGCAGTCTGGGGTGTGGCGATCAGGATATGGTTGACATGGTAACGGCTGTTCTCACTGTCCTGCTGGCGATTAATAACGAACTGTTTTATTTCCTGTTCGGAGACAGTGATCTTGTCGGAAACCAGTCGTTTCTGCAGCTGCTTGATAATCAGGTCCTCCCTGCTTTGTTCGCGGAAGCGAGTGAAGTCCATGCCTTCTGCCTGGATGCGGTCTCGCAGCTGATCAAGCGTCAGCTTGTTTGAATCGGCCAGGGCGACCAGTACGCGATTGAGGCTGACGTCATCGATGGTGATTCCGAGTTTTGCGGCCTGTTGCAGCTGAATGCGGTTCTGGATCATGTGTTCCAGCACCTGTTTTTTGAGGGCTGCAAAATCAGAGGAGCTGGTCGGGCTGATACGAAGCTGTTTGGCGAAATCATTTACCCGGTGCTCAAGTTCGCGCAGGGTGATGACTTCTTCATTGACCACGACGGCAATACCGTCAAGCTGGACCGCAGCATAAGCGTGCTGGCTGCTGAGTGTCAGCAGCGTTAACAAGGCGGTAAGTATAAAAACAAATTTTTTCATTGCGTTGTTATTCCTCTGTGTAACCGAGAATGGCGCGTGAGAGCGTGGTACTGGCACTGTTGCCTGAAACACTGCCCAGGCCTTTCAGTACCAGTTGCACCATGATTGAATTATCATATTCAGTCGTCGCGTTAGTGCTGTTTAGCCGGCGCTGTAAAAGCATTTGAACCGACCAGCAGCAGCTGTCATAAGCCAGTCCACCAATGGTGTCTATATCGCGACTGTCTTTGATTGAGTAGTTCCAGCGGCCAAATAACGCATAGTCTTTGTTGATCGGGGTAACGAAAGAGACATCGCTTTGTTCGATATTGCTGGCGCTGCCCGCTGCGTCATCGCGCAATCTATAGCCAATATTAAAAATGCGCGTACTTTTTGTATAGTGTTCGTCTGACTGGTAGTGCAGCAAAAAGTTTTGTTTTTCACTGCGGCGGGCATCATTATCCCATTGCAGGCTGGCGGTGCTGCGCCATTCCTGCCAGCTGGTACTTAGCTCTGCAATCAGGTCCGAGCTCCCGGTGGTTTCATCTGTGCCGGTCAGTGTGACGCGTCGATCATCAAAATAAATAATTTGTCCAAGGCTGGCGCGGAAAACTTCATTGCCGGTTGCGGGGTCGAGCATGCGAGAGCTCAATGCCAGCGTAAGCTGATTGGCGTCACCGATTCGGTCGCCGCCGTTAAAACGGTTGTCGCGAAATAGTTGCGCGAAACTGAAATCTGGAACACTGGTGTCGAACAGCGGCAGGCTGTCCTGGTCTTCGTACGGAACATTCAGGTAATAAAGCCTGGGTTCAAGTGTTTGCACCATTCCGTTGTTCAGTGGGCGCTCGAATAGCAGGCCGGCATCGACACTGCTGGTAGTCAGTGTGCGTTGCTCGAGTGACAGTGCGGTACCATTTCCATCTTCGACTTCGTAGTCTGTGAAGCCGAGGCTGACGGCCGGCTTGGCAAACCAGTAAACACCTTGCAACGGCAGGGAAAGCTGGGGTTTTAATGTTGTACGCGCGCCAGTGACCAGTGTTTCATCCTCGTGATCAAATGCCACCCATTCACTGTTGAAGTCGAAAACGAGCCGACTGCTTCCAAGATTTTCCTTGCCATCCAGTCTTAGCTGGGGAAGCCTGCGGTAAGGTCGGTTTGAGAGCAGGATATTTTCATCGATAGTTTCAAATGTTTGTGCAAACAGGCCGGCGCGCCAGCCGGATTTTGCGTACACCAGGTTGGCACTGCGATTAAGGTGAGTAGTACTGGAGCCGGTGATGTCGTTGCTGAAATCATCAAAGTACGCAGTGTCAGATACATCCTGTAAATCAACATCTAGCGTAAGCTTGTCGGTAAAATCATTATGCTGCTGGTAGCGTACCTGGTAACGGCTTTCGCCGGTGATCTCATCATTTTGCAAATAGGCCGAGTCGAACTGGCCCTCGCTGGACCGGGTCAGGAAGCGATACTGGGTATCAAGCTGTGTGCCGCGCCTGTTCATGAAATGTGGCGCAATGATGGCGTCATGGTTTGGTGCAATATTCCAGTACCAGGGTATGCTGATTTCAAAACCGCGACTCGATGAATCACCAAACTCGGGTATTAATAAACCACTGCGTCGCCGATTTCCGAGCGGAAACTCGATATAAGGCGTGTAAAAAAAAGGCACGTCTTTAAAACGCAAAACAACATCATCAGCAAAACCGTATTCCTGGTTGTGATCAAGGTTGATTTTGTCTGCGTCGAGGCGCCAGCTATTGTCGTCAGGGGCGCAGCTGGTTATATAAGAATGCTGCAATTCACTGAAGTCATCCTTACTGGCTTTTATCGTGCTGGCGTGCCCTCGCAGACCACTGCGCATGATGGAAAATTCAACTTCTTCGAATTCACCCGAGCCAGATGCCATATCAATGATCCCGCTTTGTGCTGAAAGATTCAGGCTAGGATTAATTATTTGAACGTGACCGTCGAGTGTGACCCTTTCGAGTTCATCACTATATTCTGCATGATCGGACTGAATGCGGCGTTGGTGTTGTTCTATAACAACATTGCCTTCAAATACTGAATTTCCTTCGTTACTCGCACGCGTACTGTCCGCGCTGATATTAATGTGTTCGCGTTTATCTTCGTCAAAGAAGGGTAGTTTATCAGCGCTGTCTGTGGCGGCTTCGCAGCTGATAATCTCAGCGCTGTTTGCAACACAAGGAATTAACGGGATGCAGATGCAGCCGGCAAACAGAAGCTGACGCAGCACATAACCGGGTTCTCGCCTGATGTTTGCCAGGGTTGCAAACACGCTGCAGTTCTCAGTTAACCAGCAAAAATTCAAGCAGCGCCTTTTGTGCATGCAGGCGGTTTTCAGCTTCATCCCAGACAACACTTTGGGTGCCGTCAATAACATCTGCAGTCACTTCTTCGCCACGATGTGCCGGCAGGCAATGCATAAACAGGGCGTCCTTATTTGCGGCCTTCATCAGATGTGCATTGACCTGGTAGGGTTCAAACGCGCTGCTGCGTAGATTTTGTTCATCTTCCTGGCCCATGCTGGCCCAGACATCGGTGACAATTAAATCAGCACTCGTGCAGGCCTCGACCGGGTCTGATAACAGTTCCACGTGATCGCGAGTTTCATCTATAAACTGCTGTTTCGGTGCGTAGCCATCGGGGCAGGTTATGTTGAGTTTAAAGTCGAGTAGTTTTGCAGCATGCATATATGAATGGCACATGTTGTTGCCGTCTCCCACCCAGGTGACAGTGCGGCCCTTGATATCACCACGATGTTCCTGCCAGGTTTGCATGTCTGCGAGTAACTGGCACGGGTGTACATCATCAGTCAGACCGTTAATCACGGGAACGGATGAATGTGCGGCAAAATTTTCAATTTTCTCGTGTTCAAAAGTACGCACCATGATGCAGTCGGACATGCTGGATAGCACGCGCGCACTGTCTTCAATGGGTTCGCCACGTCCGAGCTGCGTATCGCGTGGTGACAGGAATAGTGCATGCCCACCAAAATGTGCCATGCCAGCTTCAAAGGAAACCCGTGTGCGGGTCGAAGATTTTTCGAACACCATGGCGAGTACTTTGTTTTTTAGAGGTTCATAGATTTCGCCTGCACGATGTATCGCCTTGAGTTCAATTGCGCGTTGCAGCATCGCCTTGAATTCAGTTGTCGATAAATCGGTCAGGGTAAGAAAGTGTCGCATGGCTAAAATCTCAGGCGGCCTGCTGATGCAAATAATTAATCACCAGTGAACTCACGGTCTCAATCACGGTGTCACATTGCTGCTGGTTGAAAATCAATGCGGGCAATAGACGAATCGTTGTGTCGGACTGCACACTGAACAGTAGTCCATGTTGTAAAGCCTGGGCGACCAGTTCACTGCATGGGCGGTCTAGCTCGATGCCGATCATCAGGCCTTTGCCGCGAACTTCGGTGACACCCTTGACTGAGTCAAGTTTTTGCCTGAACTGCGCAAGCAGGTATTCGCCGAGTGTTGCGGCATTCGAAAGCAGTTCTTCGTGTTCGATTGATTTGATGACAGCGAGTGCGGCTGCACATGCCAGCGGATTGCCGCCAAAGGTTGAGCCGTGACTACCGGGCGTCATCAGGCTGGCGATTTTTTCCCGTGCAACACAGGCGCCAATTGGCACGCCGTTGCCGAGCGACTTGGCCAGCGTCATGATGTCGGGCACAATGTTATTGTGCTGGAACGCAAACCATTTTCCGGTGCGTGCCATGCCGGTTTGTATTTCATCCAGTATCAGCAGCCAGTTGTTTTCGTCGCAGACATTGCGCAGCGCGTTGAGATAATCGTCGGCGGGTAAGCGAATGCCGCTTTCACCCTGGATCGGTTCGACCATCACTGCGACCACATCGTTGTTATTGCGCGCGATGTTTCTGATTGACTCAATGTCATTATATGGTGCGCGCGCGAACCCCTGCACCAGTGGTTCAAAACCGGCCTGTACCTTGCGGTTGCCCGTGGCGGAAAGCGTGGCCATGGTGCGGCCATGAAAACTGTTTTCCATGACGATAATGGTGGGCAGTTTTATACCAAGGCTATGGCCGTATTTGCGTGCCATCTTGATCGCGGCTTCATTGGCTTCGGCACCGGAGTTGGAAAAAAACACTCGATCCATTCCCGAAAGTCGGCACAGTGCATCTGCAAGCGCCTGCTGGTTGGCAATGTTGTATAAATTTGAGGTATGCAACAGCTTGCCGGCCTGCTGGTTAATCGCAGCAGTGACTCTTGGGTGGGCATGGCCCAGTCCGCAGACGGCGATTCCGGCGAGCGCGTCTAGATACTGTTTGCCATTGCTGTCAAACAAATAGGCACCTTCACCGTGTTCGAAACACACGTCCATCGGTGCATAGGTGGTCATCAGATGCTGGTTGTTGCTCATCATGTCCTCGCGCAGCGACCCCGGTCCGGGTCGGTCGGAAACTAAAAACGGCAGCCAAGGCTGCCGCTAAAACGCTGATTATACGGCTTTTGGCTGTATGTACAACCGCGTAAAAAGCCGTTTTTCTGAAACAAAAAAAGCGAGCCCGGTTTTAACGGGCTCGCTTATATGTTGTGCCTGTTTTTCGTGTTTAGAACGGCATGCCGTGCATATGCCCGGTCATGCCCAGCAACATTGGTACTGACAGCAGGGTGTTGGTGCGTGATGCCATCAGTGCCACGAACTTGGCGGACGCAATGGCAGCAGGCTCATGGGTTTTACCATCGAGGCCGAGGATTTTCTTCTGGTTTGGCCAGATCAGTACCCAGACGTTGAACAGCATGATGGTGCCCAGCCAGGCACCCATGCCGATTGTCTGGTAGCCTTCGGCGAATGTGAATGCAGCCATAAAGCCTGAACCTTCAGCTGTGTGCATGGCTTCGAGTGCCAGTGCACCGGTGATCCAGGTAGCTACAGCTGCCCAGCGGAACCAGAGCAGTGCGCGTGGAGCCACGTATTTATTGATCGCAGCAGCGCCCGGACCACCATCATTGGCTTCAGCCAGGGCGTCGCCAACGGCAGGCACCTGTACAAAGTTGAAGTAATACAGCAGGCCAATCCAGGTGATGCCGACCAGTACATGGATCCATACCCAGAATTCCCATGGGTTGAAGGCGCCGGACGTGCCAAGTGCAAAAACGATAATGATCGACAGCACAAATCCCGAGATGATTGTGCCGGTGATGGATTTTAATGGATTCATAGCTATTCCCCAATAGTTATTTCAGTGTAATTCTGTGGCGGATACCATAGGGTAGTCGTGTGTATAATGCAACTCAATTTTATCGCCCGCGCTGATTTTCTGTTTAGAAAACAAGCATTTCCACAAGCTTACAGGTGTTATTGCCGACTATGGATTCGATCTCGCTGAGTCTGTTTGCCAATCGTATCGAAGCGGTGTGCGAGGAGATGGGTGCGGCCCTGCAAAAATCTGCTTTTTCGCCGAATATCCGCGATCGGCTGGATTATTCCTGCGCGGTGTTCGATGCTGACGGCGAACTCTGCGCGCAGGCGGCGCATATTCCGGTGCATCTCGGCAGCATGGCGTATGCCATGCGCGATATTGTCGAGGCTGTGAAATGGCGGCCCGGTGACATGCTGTGCCTGAATGACCCGTACCGCGGCGGCACGCATCTGCCTGATGTGACGCTCATTGCACCCCTGTTCGTGGATGCGGATCTGGCAGGGTTTGTTGCCAATCGTGCTCATCATGCAGATATCGGCGCCGAAACTCCGGGCTCAATGCCATTATCATCCAGTCTGCACGAAGAAGGTGTGCTGATCTCGCCAGTGTTACTGGTAAGGCAGGACAGGGTTGTCGATACAGTGATGGATGACATCATGTCGCGTATGCGTAATCCAGTTGAATCACGCGGCGATTTCATCGCCCAGCTTGCAGCCAATCGCCGAGGTCTGATGCGCCTCGATGAACAGGTCAACGCCATGGGGCTATCGCGCTATCGTCGCGCGCTCGATGCACTCAATGATTATGCCGAGCAACTTGCCGTGGCGAGCCTGGGCGACATTCCTGCCGGTGAATACCGTTTCGTTGATATGCTGGACGACGATGGCATGGGGCATGTCGATATCCGGATCGAGGTTTGTATCCGTATCGATAAGGGCATCATCGAACTTGATTTCAGCGGCACCAGCGAACAGGTGGGCGGCAATGTCAACTGCCCACTGTCGGTGACCGCCGCTGCCGTGTATTACGTGTTCCGCTGCCTGTTGCCGGCGCAGGCGCCGGCCTGTGCCGGCAGTTTTCGGCCGATTCGCATCCATGCGCCCGAAGGCTGTCTGCTGAATGCGCGCTACCCCGCGGCGGTGACCGCAGGCAATGTGGAAACCAGTACGCGCATTGTCGATGTTATTCTGGGCGCGCTGGCGAAAGCCATTGGGGAGAAAATACCCGCGGCATCGCATGGCTCGATGAACAATCTCGCCATCGGCAGCACGATGGCGCCGGCGTGGGATTATTATGAAACCGTTGGCGGCGGCATGGGTGCGAATCAATCATCGGGCGGTCTCGACGCGGTACAAACCCATATGACCAACACGCTCAACACGCCGGTGGAATCGCTCGAAATGAATTACCCGCTGCGCGTTACGCGCTACCAGGTCAGGCAGGGTTCAGGCGGCGCCGGTCGGCACGCTGGCGGCGATGGCATTATTCGTGAGTTTGAATTTCTGCGCGCGGCGCAGGCCACGATCCTGAGCGAGCGCCGTACCCACCCGGCATGGGGTGCAGCAGGTGCGAACGCAGGTGCCAGCGGCAACAATTTCCATAATGGAAAATCTCTCGGCGGCAAAGTATCGTTATCATTAAAACCGGGCGATATACTGAGAATCGAAACCCCGGGTGGGGGTGGCTTTGGTTCGAAAAATTAAAACTTTGCCACAGAGGTCGCAGCGCGCACAGAGGTAAAAAACTAAAACTTAGATAGGCCGCAAATAACGCAAAGAACGCAATTAGGTAATTCTGGATTTCACACAGAGCATATCGGGCCTGGCACGTTGCAATGGCCCTCAGGAAGCGCCTTTAACTATTTTGTATTATTCGCGTCCTTTGCGTTATTTGCGGCTAAGAAATTATTTTTTACCTCTGTGTGCGCTGCGACCTCTGTGGCAAATTTTTTATATCTAACTGGGAATATTAAATGTGCGGTATTAATGGTGAATTCAGGTTTGACGGTGTAAGGCCCGCGCTGGAAACCTGCCAGCGCATGATGGCAAAACTCGAGCGCCGCGGACCTGACAGTGCGGGTCACACTATCGACGGCCCGGTGGCACTGGGCCATCGCCGGCTTGCGATTATCGATCTCACCGAAAAATCATCACAGCCGTTCGTTGATGATACAAACGCTATTGCGCTGGTATTCAACGGTACGATTTATAATTATCCTGAATTGCGTATCGAGCTGCAGCATTATGGCCATCGTTTTGTAAGTGATGGTGATACCGAAGTTATTCTCAAGGCATACGTGCAATGGGGCGTCGACTGCCTGCAGCACCTGCTCGGCGTATTTGCATTTGCTATCTGGGACAAAAAAACAAAGCAGTTGTTTGTTGCGCGTGACCGTGTCGGTATCAAGCCGTTGTATTTCTCCAGGAATAAGCAGCGGTTTTTATTCGCATCGACAACACAGGCGCTGCTCGCTGCTGACAGTGCTATCGATACCGATATAGATGCGCTTGCGCTGCACAACCTGTTCACGCTCCACGCCGTGGTGCCCGCGCCGCGCACGGTGCTGAAGGGCATACACAAAGTACGTCCTGCGCATTACCTGTTGATCAGTGCGGATGGCTCGATTAAAGAACAACGTTACTGGTCATTGTGCGCGAAGCGTTCGCGTCACGCGATGGATGAGGCAGAATGGATAGACGAAATTCATACTTCACTGAAGCAGGCGGTACATCGACGTAAAACCATTGCCGATGTACCGGTCGGTGTATTGCTTTCCGGCGGGCTGGATTCCAGTTTGCTGGTGGCATTGTTGTCCGAAGCCGGGGTTGAAAATCTCAAGACTTACTCGGTGGGTTTCGAAGACCACCCCGATGAGCGCGGCCATGAATTCGAATTTTCCGATGAAGTGGCGCAACGCTTTAATACCGAGCACCACCGCTTTATTGTCAGTAACAGTGAAGTGCTGCCGCGTTTGCCGGAAGCGTTCGCAAACATGACAGAGCCGATGTTCGGCCAGGATGCCGTGGCGTTTTACCTGTTGTCAGAAGTGGTTTCAAAAGACGTCAAGGTAGTGCAAAGCGGGCAGGGTGCCGACGAGGTATTCGGTGGATACTTCTGGTATCCGCGGATTCACCATTCAATCGCCACCGGCGTTGGACGATTTGCAGAACATTATTTTGACCGCACACATGATGAATATCTCGACACGGTTGCCGAGCGCTTTCGTGGCGAAGACTACACCACGAAAATTATCGGCGACCTGATGGATGACATCGAAGCCGACGAATACATCGACCGTGTGCTGGCGCTGGATGTCACCACGCTGATTGTCGACGACCCGGTGAAGCGCGTTGATAACATGACCATGGCCTGGGGGCTGGAAGCGCGCGTACCGTTTCTCGATCAGAACCTGATCGAGCTCGCCGCGCAAATGCCGCCGGAATATAAACTGCAGACAGCCGGAAAATACGCGCTCAAGAAAATTGCGCGTGGCCTGGTGCCGGACAGTGTTATCGACCGCCCCAAGGCGTATTTTCCGATGCCGGCGCTAAAATATGTGCGTGGCGAGTTTCTCGAATTCATGCGCGAGATTTTGCTCGCGCCAGCGGCACAGCAGCGCGGCCTGTATAACCCGGTGTACGTGGAAAAATTACTCAAAGCGCCGGAGCAGTGGCATACCCGCTTGCAGGGCAGCAAGCTCTGGCACCTGGCGGCGCTGGAGCTCTGGCTGCAGATGAATATCGATACAAAGTAGAAGGCAGGGTGGGCATTGCCCACCATTGCAATGGCAGGCATTGCACGCCCTGTGGGCTTCAGTAAAACCTTGATAAATAGCTGGCGTGCAAGGCAGGATGCCTTGAAATTGCGCACTGGCATCCCCATCTATGCGCGTATTCCATTATTTTTAGTGGTTTATTATTCCGTGCGAGGGGTCTATCCTTCGAACATTCCAACGAACAGGTGGTGAATATGGCTGACGTATTAGACAGAATTAACGAGCAGGTCAAAGGCAACAAGATCATGATTTATATGAAAGGCACACCGCAGTTTCCGCAGTGCGGGTTTTCAGGCCGCACGGTTGAGGCGCTGAAACAGTGTGGCCATGAGTTCGCGTATTGCAACGTGCTGGCTGATCCGGAAATATTCGAGAACCTGCCGCGTTATGCAGACTGGCCGACGTTCCCCCAGGTGTATGTCAATGGTGAGCTGATTGGCGGCTGTGATATCACCCTGGAAATGTTCCAGGCCGGTGATTTGCAAAAAATGATCGACCAGCCAGTGGAGAGTTGATCGCATTGAATCGAAAAAAAACGCCCCTTTCCGGGGCGTTTTTTTTGTTCAAAATCAGCTGGCCTAAAATGCAATACTGCCGCCGCTAATACTACGCGCGCGGATCAGCTTTTGCTCCGCGAACACCATCATTTCCCGGGCGGAAACCACGGCGTTTTCGCCATCGTAATAATGCACACCCATGATCGCAGACAGCTCGATATGGCCGATGTCGGTTTTAAACGGTCGTTGGCTAATGCTGATTATTATGCGCTCGAGCGAGGCTTCCTTGTAATCCGCCGGGTTGGTGTGGTGCATGACAATGGTAAACACATTGTTTTCCAGTCGCGCGATGGTGTCGGTGGGGCGCACCGTGCGCCGCAGTCGGCGGTGCAGGCTGATGAGTATTTCCTGCAAAACCGCGCTGCCGTGTTTGGCGGAGATCTCATTGAGTTCGTTGATTTCCAGCATCGCAAGGCACACGCCGCCCTTGCGTGATGAGGCTTCGAGCAGGTGCGCGCGCAATTCCTGGGTGAGCAGGCGCTGGTTGCCGGCGCCGCTCACCGGGTCGATCAGGGCGACTTCTTCGAGCCGGCGAATCGTGGATTCCATCTGGCGCGAGGTTTCCAGCAGGTCGTTTTGCATCGCGGCAATACGTGCCGCGGCATTGACCCGGGCGGCAAGCTCGTCAGGATTCGGGGGTTTACGTAAATAATCGTCAACACCGTGATCAAAAGCCTTGACCAGGTATTCGGTGCCTTCATTGGCGGTAAACAGGATAATGGCGGTGTAGGTGCCGTTTTCTTCGTCGCGCTGGCGGATCCGGTCGGTGAGTTCGAGGCCGTCCATTTCAGGCATCATCCAGTCTGCCAGTACCACGTCAGCGGCTTCTTCTTTCAGCATGCGCAAGGCCTCGGTGGCGCTGTCTGCCATGCGCACTCCATTGTAGCCGGCCTTCTTGAGGGCGGTTTTGACTACAATTCGACTGAATTGCAGATCATCGACGATGATGATGGAGAGGTCTGGCCTGGTCATTTGATGCTGCTGCTTCCTTCTACGTTCGACATGTTTTATCTAGCGTCATGCCGCCTCCTTATATATAGACAAGATTTGAGTGGTTTGCCCGTGGAATCAGCTCCACACCGGGCCGACGCCATCGCGCCAGCGGTTGACTATATCGCAGAACAGCTCGGCGGTTTTGGTGGCATCGTACAGCGCCGAATGTGCCTGCTCACTGTCCCAGTCGAGGCCGGCGGCCTGGGCGGCGCGCGACAGTACGGTCTGGCCATAGGCCAGGCCGCAGAGACTGACAGTATCAAATGTGCTGAATGGATGGAACGGGTTGCGCGCAAGCTTGTTGCGCAGCGCGGCAGCGTTGATAAAATTGAGGTCCATCGTGGTGTTGTGGCCGATCATGATGGCGCGGGTACAGCCCGCCTGTTTTTGTGCCTTGCTGACAAACCGGAACAGTTCGCGGATCGCGACATCTTCGGGTTTGGCGAGTCGGAACGGGTGCCACGGGTCGATGCCGTTGACCTCCATGGATTTCGGATCCATATTCGAGCCTTCGAAAGGTTCGACATGGCAGGCATAGGTGTCGGCGATGGACATGTGGCCGTTGTCATCCAGCTGCAGGGTGAGCGCGCCGATTTCGAGCAGGGCGTCCGTGCGTTCATCGAAGCCGCCGGTTTCGACATCGATCACCACCGGGTAAAATCCCCGAAAGCGTTGCGCCATCGGCGGCTTGTCGTTAGTCGCCATTATTTTTTCAGTTTCCAGTGCAGGGTTTCGCCGGCCATCAGCGGTATCAATTTTTCGCCATCGCCCAGCGGGTAATAGTCGGGGATGGTCCAGTCGGTTTTTTGCAGGGTGATCTGGCTTTCATTGCGCGGCAGGCCGTAAAAATCCGGGCCGTGAAAGCTGGCAAAGGCTTCGAGTTTGTCGAGCGCATGCATGTCTTCAAAAAAGCTGGTGTAGAGCTCGATGGCCGCATGCGCGGTGAAAATGCCGGCGCAGCCACAGCCGGTTTCCTTGGCGTGTTGTGCGTGCGGTGCGCTGTCGGTGCCGAGAAAGAATTTTTTGCTGCCGCTGATGGCGGCATGCGCCAGCGCCTGGCGGTGGGTTTCGCGCTTGAGCACCGGCAGGCAATACATGTGTGGCCGGATGCCCCTGTCGAACATGGCGTTGCGGTTGTACAGCAGGTGGTGCGCGGTGATGGTGGCGGCGATATTGCTGCCGGTATCGAGCACAAAGTTGACCGCGTCCGCCGTGGTGATATGTTCGAACACGATCTTGAGTTTCGGGAAGCGGTTGATCAGCGGCAGCAACACCTGGTCGATGAATATTTTTTCGCGGTCGAACACATCGACCCCGGGAGTCGGTGACTTCGCCGTGTACCAGCAGCGGCAGGCCGCAGTCCTGCATCGCGGCGAGTGCGGCGTCGCAGCGCCGAATATCAGTCACGCCCTGGGCTGAATTGGTGGTGGCGCCGGCCGGGTAGAGCTTGACCGCCTTGATGAAACAGCTTTTGCGGGCGCGCTCGATTTCTTCCGCGCGAGGTATCGTCGGTGAGATAGAGCGTCATCAGGGGTTCGAAATTCGCTGTCACCGACCGCGGCGACGATGCGGTCGACATAGTCCACCGCCTGTTTGACCGTGGTCACTGCCGGTTTTAGATTGGGCATGACAATCGCGCGCGCAAACTGGCGCGCGGTAAACGGAGCGACCGCAGCCAGCGCCTCGCCATCACGTAGATGCAGGTGCCAGTCGTCGGGCCGGGTGATTGTGATTTGCGAGGAAGTCATTGTCTTTAGCGGCGTATTATGCACTAATGTGCCTGTGTCTGTGGCTCGAATTCTTCTTTCAGTGATGTTGCTCAAACTCGGTCCCGAGGATGTGCCGTACTCCCCCCGCCTGTTGCGCCAGGTGATTATATTCAATGCCATCAGCGGTATTATTGTGCTGAGTTCGCGGGTTGAAGCTCAGCTCGCGGTGATGAACATGGCGCTGGATCTTGGCCTGTTATTTGGCTTTAGCTATTTCCTGCTGCGCGCGCTCAACAAGTTGCCGCGTTTTGTACAGACAATCACCGCGCTAGGCGGGGTGGGTATCTTTTTTCACCTGCTGACATGGCCGCTGCTTGCGCAATTTAGTGTCGAAGACAGCAGTGATAATGCCAGGGCGATTGCCGCGTTGCTGATGCTGTGCCTGATCAGCTGGCAGGTGCTGGTATTTGCACATATTTTTCGCCGTGCGATTGATAGCAGCATGAGCAGCGCAATTGCATTATCATTTGCGCTGTTCCTGTTTTCTGTCACGGCTTCACAGCTTCTGTTTCCGGATCTTCAATGAGAATACATATACTTGGCATTTGCGGTACTTTCATGGGCGGCGTTGCGCTGCTGGCCAAACAGGCCGGGCACGAGGTCAGCGGTTCTGATGCGAATGTCTATCCACCGATGAGTACGCAACTGCAGGCGCATGGCATTGTGCTGTGTGAAGGTTATCGTCCGGAAGACATTACCGACGAAGTCGACCAGGTGGTAATCGGCAATGCCATGTCGCGTGGTAACCCGATGGTGGAATATGTGCTGAATAATAATATTCCCTATACCTCCGGGCCGCAGTGGCTGTCAGAAAACGTGTTGAGCAATCGCTGGGTACTGGCGGTGGCCGGAACCCACGGTAAAACCACCACCTCGAGCATGCTGGCCTGGATTCTGGAATTTGCCGGCCTCTCCCCGGGATTCCTGATCGGCGGTGTGCCGGGTAATTTCGGGTTGTCAGCGCGGTTTGGTGATTATCCTTTTTTCGTGGTCGAAGCCGATGAATACGACACCGCGTTTTTCGACAAGCGTTCCAAGTTTGTGCATTACCAGCCGCGCACCTGTGTGCTGAATAATCTCGAATTCGATCACGCCGATATTTTTGAAAATCTCGACGCAATTAAAAAGCAATTTCATCATCTTGTGCGCACCGTGCCCAGTGAAGGCAAGCTGATTGTCAACGGCGCTGAACACAATTTGCAGGATGTACTCGACATGGGCTGCTGGACCCCGGTGGAAAAATTCGCGCCGGATAAGCAGGCGTGGTCAATCGGCGAATGCAGTGACAATGGTGAAACGTTTTCGGTATGTGTCGATGGCAAGCTTGCAGGTGAGGTCAACTGGACTATGCACGGCGCCTACAACCGCATGAATGCACTCGCAGCAATTGCGGCCGCACGCCATGCCGGGGTTCCGGTCAAGGATGCCTGCGCGGCGCTGGCCGAATTCAAGGGCATCAAGCGCCGCCAGGAAGTGCGCGGCGTGGTGAGTGACGTCACCGTCTACGATGACTTTGCGCACCATCCCACTGCGATTGAAGAAACCCTGTCTGCAATAAACGAAATCAGGAAACCGGGGCAAGGCTTAATTGCCGTGCTTGAACCGCGCTCGAACACCATGCGCATGGGGGTACACAAAAACGCGATGATAGAAGCATTGCAGGGCGCAGATGATATTCTGCTGTATCAGCCCCAGGGGCTCGACTGGGATTTATCCGCACTGGTGAATAATTCAAATACGCCTGCACAGGTGTTCGATACTACACAGGCGATAATCGATTATGTATGTGAGCAGACACAGCCCGGCGACCATGTGCTGATTATGAGTAACGGTGGTTTCGACGCCATACATGCACGACTGCTGGATGCGCTCAAGGCGCAGGCCGGCGAACAAAAAACCGCATAACCATGCAGACCAGAACCGGCACTAAAACAATTAATCTCGCACTCACCGGTGCATCTGGCGTGCAGTATGGATTTCGTTTGCTGGAATGCCTGCTCAATGCTGATCACACGGTTTTTCTCATGGTCAGCAAGGCCGCGCAGGTGGTCATCGGTATGGAAACCGATATCAAATTACCGGGCCGTACCAGCGAAATGCAGAAGTTCCTGGTTAAAAAATACAAATGCAGCAATAACCAGTTGCGCATCTTCGGAGAAGATGAATGGACTTCACCCGCCGCCAGCGGCAGCAGCCTGATTGATGCCATGGTGGTGTGCCCGTGCTCGATGGGTGCATTGTCGGCCATTGCCACCGGCGCAAGTAATAACCTGATCGAACGTGCGGCAGATGTGATACTGAAAGAACGCAAGAAACTAATTATCGTCCCGCGAGAATCCCCGTTGTCTGATATTCATCTTGAAAACATGCTCAAGCTGTCACGCATGGATGCAGTGATTGTGGATGCGAACCCGGGTTTTTATAACAGGGCTGAAACTGTGGATGATTTGATTGACTTCGTGGTCGGCAAAATTCTTGATCAGCTCGGTGTGGAAAATGATTTGCAGCCGAGATGGGGCAATTAGATGTTTGGTATGAATTTCATAGGTATGACATCGATTGAGGCTTATAATTGTTCAACGCTTTCCCGCGTGGGTTCTCGCACCCACGGGCGAGTTACTTTCTTTGTATGGATTACATCCCTGTAATCCACCCTTTGGGCTTCGCTTTGCGCGTGTTAAATCGCTCCCGGCGATTTAAATCAACAGCGACAAAGAAAGTAACCAAAGAAAACGCCGCCCAAACAGCTTGTTCCTTGCAAAAAAACGCAAGGAATCCCCGAGCCGCCGTACTTTGCCTACGCGCCGGTTTGACGCGCTGTCCATGCGCGCAAACCTAAATCAGGCGTCCTGCCTGATGTGCGCTACCAAAGTGCGGCGGCTCGGCAAGCTGTAAGGGAAATTAAATCGGTTTCATATCAGAAACAAAAACCAAAAACGCTAGACCGTTATTTCGGCATGTTGTTGGCCGGAATCCAGTGTCTTAAATTACAGGGAATGGATTCTCGCCAGAAGCACGCGGGAATGACGGTGAGGGTATGTAATGTTTATTTGCGTACTTCGCGTTTTTCACGGACAGTATTTTTTACCCCTGTGATCTCTGTGTCCTCTGTGGCAAAAATTTTGCATCATTTGTTCTTTGCCGCGAACTGCTACATTTAAAATCGACTGGTAAATCCAACGCCACCCCAGAAGAAATCATCTAACAGCACGTCGCCGGTATAGCGTGTTTCATCACGGTTGATGGCGATGTTATAACCGCCATAGGCGTAAAGCTCCATTTTTGTTGTGGGTTCATAGGTGATGTTGGCGCGCAACTGAAAGTTGTTGAGGCCGTGATGGCCGTCACTGACATAACCGGCATTGGTGCCGAGTACGGCCTGTGCCCGGACGCGCGTTTTCTCATTCAAACGATGCCCGCGTTTTACCGCGAGTTCCAGAAACGCACCATCGGCATCGAACGAGTGGTATACGCTGGCCAGCAGGTTGAGTTGCTTCGAAAGCTTATAAGCCAGGTCGAGGCTGATTTCATTGTCATCACCGCTGACGCCATTATCCCTGGCATGGATGCGATTATAACCCGCATAAATTATCAGGCCTTGAGCCAGCTTGGTGCCATAGACAATATTCAAATTAAATTCAGAATAGTCGGCAGACGGGCTGGTAGCAAACCAGGGTACGACACTGAATTCGTCCATTGCAAACTCTGACGACACGGAAACAAGGCTGTTGCCCGAGAGGTTGTCACGTCCCTCGGTCACATAACGGCTTTCCCATAGCAGGTGGGCATGCCATTCAAACAGGCTTTCGGCGACCGTGCGGTATTTTCTTTCAATTTTTATATTGCCGCCTGCGCCAGTCTCAACAGGTATGGCATTAGAGAATGGCTCAGTATTAATTGATCCGGCGTCGATGTTGTTAGCAGCACCAGGAGCGGGTGGTTCGTCCTCTGCAGTGCAAATCTGCGGGATGCATAAACAGGAGCACATCAGTGCGCGCTGGATCACGGCGATGCTGTTTCGCGGTGTGGGTGATGTGTATAAACGAAGTAGTCTGGATCTCATTTGTGCTGCAGTTTATACCAATTTTAAATCCAGTTCTCTGTGTCGATATAAATCATTCCGTGTCCTGGTCAAGGCGGGGAGGCATGTATATATCAGTCATGGGTCTTCAATGGCCCGTCGTGCAGAGTTTATCCGAGTGCGATTGCTGGCCCCGCCCTGTGTTAACATTAGTCAGCATATTCAATCCTGATATTAGTAAATGAATAAATTCTGGGAAACCAAAACACTTGAGCAGATGAGTCCTGATGAATGGGAATCATTGTGCGACGGCTGTGGTTTATGTTGCCTGGTAAAAATTGAAGATGAAGACTCGGGCGACATATACAACACCAGTGTCAGTTGTCATTTGCTGGATATAGAACATTGCCGGTGTCGTGATTATATGAACCGCTTAAGTAAAGTGCCTGCGTGTGCGCAGTTAAATCTATCTAATCTGCCTGCTATGGGGTGGCTGCCTGAAACCTGCGCCTACAAGCGTTTGTATGCAGGGAAGGACTTACCAGCATGGCATCCGCTTTTAACGACTGATAAGCAATCTGTTCACGATGCGGGTGTGTCGGTGAAATGGTTTGCACAGTCCGAAGAATATGTTCATCCGGATCAGCTTGCCGATTTTATAATTGACAATTTCTCATGAAAACAGACGCAATAAAATTACAGAAGAAACACCAGGCGCTGGTGCATTCGGAATTGCAGAAGGTGGTTTCGCACGTGCAGCGTGATACCCGTGAATGGATAATCAATACCATCATGATAGAAGGCTGTGATGTGCCATTCAGATTTAAGCGCAAGCAGCCGTATAAAAACGTCGAAGGTCGACGGGTAAACCTGACGTATTATCCGAGCCGGGAAGATGTCGCCGGGATGGAGCTTGAAGTAATGAAGGTGGTCAGAATAAAAATAGCCTGATCAGGCGGTGGCAATATCAGATGCACGCCGGTTGCGTTTTTTACTGTACATGGCTTCATCAGCGCGCTTTGTCATGGTGTCTAATGTATCGCCCTCCTGGTAGACAGACGTGCCTGCTTCGAAACTAATCGTGTCCTGCAGTGATGCCTGCAGGCGGGGTATCAGATTTTTGACATAATTTTCATCATCGACGGGTGACACGATCAGAAACTCGTCGCCACCCCAGCGGGCAGCGCAGTCGCGTTTTCCAATAGTGTCTAAAATCACATCAGAAACCGTTTTAAGTATTTCATCACCCTTGAGATGGCCCTCGGTGTCATTGATCTGTTTGAAGCTGTTCAGGTCCAGCATCAGCATGGCTACCCTGGCTTTCCCTTTTGCGTCCTTGGCTGAAATACATTCTGTTACCAGTGCGTCAATCGTGCTGCGGTCATAGAGACCGGTGAGATTATCGTGCATGGCAAGATGATTTAGCTGCTTGACGGTGATGCGAACGATTTCACCCGCAATCAGGCTGCATCCAGTGACAAACAGGATGGCCGATTGCCAGCCGACTATATTGTTGACGTACATGGCAAGTGAAAATACCGTCATTGAAATTATCAGAATGATTATGGATGCCAGCCGGGTAAAATAATGAAAGGTGTACATTGCGCCAAGAATATATATAACCGACAGGTTGCCTGCCTGCGGTGCGTGCGCTGCATACACAACTAATCCCACCATGATAATTCCGATCGGCAAATGGATTACCACCACCCATAGCGGAGTGGATTCTCGCAAGGTATAAAACGCTATCGACATGGCTAACGCAATTATGCAAATCGTGTAAATGATTTCGTTATCAATGCCCGGCCAGGTCGGCAGGCTGAGTGATATCAGCCCGAACACTGCTACACCGCCATACAAAATGGCAGAAATGGCAAGCATTTCGGATATGGTGGAGCGTATATGCAGCCTGCGTTCAGGCTGGATAAAACTGCGCCAGAATGACTGGTTCATAAAACCCTCTAATCGAGCTTGATACCCGTGATATAGCAGATCCTTTGCCTGTTACTGGTGCGTCTGGACAGTATCCAGATACCAGGTACCAATTGCACGATAAAAAAGCGGCCAGGAGCCGCTTTTTTAGCAAAATGGAAGATTTTTACTCAGGCGTTACACACATCCACCGCCTGCAGCCCCTTGTCGCCCTCGGCAATAGCAAAAATCACTTTCTGGCCTTCGCCGAGAGAGCGGTGGCCTTTGCCCTGGATCGAACGGAAGTGGACGAATATGTCCTCACCATTATCGCGCGTAATGAAGCCAAAACCTTTGGCAGCATTAAACCATTTGACGGTGCCGACTTCACGGCCATCTGTGGCCCTGATCCTGCGGCCCGTGTCGCCCTGGATTGAGAGTATGGTGAGATAGCAGCCGAGAAAAATACTGATGAATGCTGTTAACAGCATGGCAGCGTTCTGCTGGTCGAAAATCATGCTGAAGCTCTGTGCAAGGCTGGCGCCAGTATTTGCGTGAAACTGCAGACTGGCGACACTGGTGAGAATAGATAAAACGATACTGATGATAAGAATCTTGAAGAGTTGACTCACTGAAATCATTTTGACCCCGATATGTTGATACATTAAATGGTGTAGGTAGCCTGCATGCATTGCATCCTGGCAGGTCAGGCCACGCACCTGTGTTCAGATGGTAACGCGCGCGGCTGCTGACCGGACAACAGGTCAGCTTCGATTATACCCATGAATTCAGCCAGATACAGAGGCTGCTTGTGTGGAAATTGTAGTGAAAATGTAAATTTATCGATGAACGGCTTATTTACCGCTGGCGATGCGCTGCATCAGTTCGTCTATTGTCGTCTGCACGGGCAGCTGCAGGTGAAAACCATGGGTTTTCATGTTTTGCAGGACTTTGCTGGCATCGACCCGTGCCAGTTTGCGATCCTCGGTTATTTCGAGCTCCATCGCAAACTCGGTGATTCCCAGGCCATTCATCACCACCGCGGGCACTTGTGAAAAGTCATCACGCTCGGCCAGGTAGATATACATATCGGGCTTGCGCGAGCAGCGGTATATATAGGTCTGCATAGTGCTCAGCGCATACCCGCGAAGACTTTTTTCGCGGCTTCGATGGTGGCATCGAGTTCGTCGATCATGTGTGCGCTTGAAACAAAGCCGGCCTCGTAGGCTGACGGCGCCATATAGATACCTTCGTCCAGCATGCCGTGGAAAAAAGCGCGAAACTGCTCGAGGTTGCACTGCGTGGCCTGCTCGAAGCTGGTCACCTGTTTGTCAGTGAAGAACAGGCCGAACATGCCGCCGACGCGGTTGCAGGTCATGGCAATGCCCGCGGCCTGCGCCGCGGCGAGGATGCCATTGGTCATGTACTCGACTTTTTCCGCGAGGGCGTCATGGAAGCCTGGCGCCGAAATCAGTTCCAGGGTTTTCAGGCCGGCGCTCATCGCGATGGGGTTTCCCGACAGGGTACCGGCCTGGTAGACCGGGCCAAGGGGGGCGATTTTTTCCATAATTTCGCGCTTGCCGCCGAAAGCACCCACCGGCATACCGCCGCCGATCACCTTGCCGAGCGTGGTCAGGTCGGGGGTGATGCCATAGTGCGCCTGGGCGCCGCCGAGGGCGACGCGAAAGCCGGTCATGACTTCGTCGAATATCAGCACTACGCCATATTGTGTACACAGCTCGCGAATGCCTTCGAGATAGCCTGGCACTGGCGGGATGCAGTTCATGTTGCCGGCCACCGGCTCGAGAATAATGCAGGCAACCTCATCGCCCACCTGTGCCAGCAGATCACTGACGGCCTGCAAATTATTATACGGCAGGGTCAGCGTGTGCTCGGCCAGGCTCGCTGGCACCCCGGGGGAATCGGGCACGCCGAGGGTGAGCGCGCCGGAGCCGGCTTTTACCAGCAAGGAGTCCGAATGGCCGTGGTAACAGCCTTCAAACTTGATCAGTTTGTCGCGCCCGGTAAAACCACGCGCGAGCCGGATTGCGCTCATCGTGGCCTCGGTGCCGGAGCTCACCATGCGCACCATGTCCATCGACGGCACCAGTTCGCAGACCTTGTCAGCCATGCGGGTTTCGAGCTCGGTGGGCGCACCGAAACTGAGGCCGTTGTCGGCAGCCGCCTTGACCGTCGCGATTACCTCGGGGTGGGCGTGGCCCAGGATCATCGGCCCCCAGGAACCAACATAATCAATGTACTGTTTGCCGGTGGTGTCGGTAATGCGTGGACCCCTGGCGCTGGCAATAAATACCGGGTCGCCGCCGACGCCGCGGAAGGCGCGCACCGGTGAATTAACCCCGCCGGGAATATGCTGCTGCGCGGCCTTGAACTGTTCTGCCATGGTGCTCATATCGGGCTCGACTCTTGATGATGTGGAAGTAATTCGGGAGGCGGAAGTTTACATGACTGTGCGGCTTGAATCAGCATCGTCATAGACGCACTGTATCGGCGCCATCTGTCGATGCTGCGCAAGCGGTTGTGTATAGCGTGGGGTGTCAGGCGTCCTGATCTGACCACAGTGCGGCAAAACACTGTGCCCGCGCAGTGATATCGGGGGCGGCGAACACGTCACTGATGACGGCGAGCATATCGGCACCCGCCGCCAGCAGAGGCGGTGCATTGTCCAGGGTAATGCCGCCAATCGCGCATACCGGTACTGACAGCTGCTGCTTTGCGCGCAGGATCAGGTCTACCTCGGCTTTCACTGCGGCGGGTTTTGTCGGCGACGTATAAAACGCACCGAAGGCAATGTAATCCGCGTGCTGCATGGCGGCGCGTTCTGCCAGCGGGTACTGGTTGTAACAGGAAACGCCGATAACAGCGTTTGTTCCGAGCCGTGTGCGTGCCTCGCTTATGTCGGCATCATCCAGCCCGAGATGCACACCATCGGCGCGAACGTAGTGCGCCAGTTCGACGTCATCATTGATAATGAGCAGGGCATTATGTTGGGTGCACAATGCACGCAAGGCCTGTGCCTGTTGCTGGCGTTTATCGTGCAGTCGGCTTTTATCGCGGTATTGAATCATGCGCGCACCGCCCGCCAGTGCCTGTGACACACGATCTACAAAATTATTGTCAGCAAGCAGTTGGGCATCGGTGATGGCATAAAGCCCGCGCAGGGTGTCGGTGTTCAAACTGTCGCGCGGCTTATTCTTTCCAGAAAAGCCGGTTGGGATGTTGTTGTCCCATGCCCAGCTGGCGCGCGCTGAGCAGGGTTTTATAGGTGTAATCCAGCGCCTGGTGAATGGCGTTAACGGTATTCATTTCCTGCGCCAGCAGTGCGGCGAGGCTGGCGGCGAGGGTGCAGCCGCAGCCGTGGTATTTGCCCGGCAGGCGATCATAGTGGAAGGTTTTCAGTTCACGGTGATCGGCATACAGTGCGTGCACCACGTTGCTGGTTTTGCCGTGGGTGCCGGTGACAAGAATATAGTCGCACTCGGTTTCGAGTAATCCCAGTGCCGCTGCCGCGGGTGTATCGGCACCCGGTGACAGTTTGTACACCTCGTGAATATTGGGTGTCAGCACCCGTGGTCAGCGGGAGTATCAGCGAGCGCACCGCGGGAATCAGGTCGGGCTGGCTGAGCTGGCCGTCGGTTTCCGAGCTGAACACCGGGTCGTACACCACGGGCAGGTCCGGGTAATCGCGCAGGATACTGTGGATCGCCTGGGCATTATCTGCAGTACCGATCATGCCTATTTTAATCGCCCTCACCGGCATGTCTTCCAGCACGGCACGCGCCTGAGAAATCACCAGGTCTTCGGGAATAGGCGCAAATTCAAATACATTGCTGGTGTCCTGCACGGTGACGGCGGTGACCACCGGCGCGCAGTGCCCGCCATTGCTGGCGATGGCTTCGATGTCGGCCTGGATACCCGCGCCGCCTGTAGGGTCGGCACCTGAGAAACAAAGAATAACCGGAAGTGTGCTTGAGTTCATGCGCACAGTTTATGTATGTCGGCGTTGATAGCAAGTAATGATTGTGCTTTTTATTGCATGCATGTGTGTAAAATATTGCGCTGGTTAAATATATATCCGGAGTAAAGTGTGGCTGAAAATGTAGATGAAAATGAAGAATACAAGGTATGGACCTGCCTGGTATGCGCGTATGTATATGACGAAGCTGCCGGTGACGAGGAACACGGCCTTGCGCCGGGCACCCGCTGGCAGGATGTGCCCGAGGACTGGACCTGTCCCGAGTGCGGTGCCGGCAAGTCTGATTTTGAAATGACTGAAATCTGATATCGGGTCTTATTAAAATACGCCTGCAATAAAGCTTGAATTGTCACAGCACCCACCAGGGATTGTCATGCAGCTAAGCCACGCCGTGTTTCTGGATTTTGCTTCGGTGCACCCGGACGACCTGGATGTGTCGGTGCTCGAACACGTCATCCCGAACTGGCAATGGCGCAATAACACCCGTGCTGAAGACGTGGCGGATGCGATTGCAGCGGCAGACCTCGTAGTGGTGAACAAGGTGGTGCTCAATGCGCATCACCTGGCGTCAGCAAAAAATTTAAAACTGATTTGTGCCGCGGCCACCGGGGTTAACAATATAGACCTGGCTGCTGCGACGGATGCCGGCATCAGCGTGTGCAATGCGCGCGCCTATGCCACGCCTTCGGTGGTCCAGCATGTGTTCGCCCTGCTGCTGGCCCTGACCACCAGGCTGCAGCAGTATCAGCATGATGTGCATAGTGGCCACTGGTCGCAAAGCGAATTTTTCTGTCTGCTCGATCACCCGATACGTGAATTGCAGGGGCTGACCCTGGGCATCGTCGGCTACGGTGAGCTGGGTAAAGCTGTTGCCAGGGTTGCGCAGGCATTCGGCATGAAGGTGCTGGTCGCGAAACGCGATGCAGGCGATACCCGGCCTGGTCGGGTTGAACTGCATACGCTATTGCCACAGCTTGACGTGCTGTCGCTGCACTGCCCGTTGACCGAAGATACCCGCGGATTAATTGGCAAAGACGAACTTGCAATGATGAAACCGGACGCAGTATTAATCAACACCGCGCGCGGCGGGCTGGTGGATGAAGTTGCATTGCTTGATGCGCTGGTCAATAAACGCCTGGGCGGCGCGGGTCTTGATGTACTTGAGCATGAACCGCCGCCGGCAGATTATTTTATGTTACAGCAGCAATTGCCGAACCTGATCATTACGCCACATACCGCCTGGGCAAGCCGGCAGGCAAGGCAGCGGGTGCTTGAGGAGATTGCGCTCAATATCGAAGCGTTTAATAACGGAAGTGTCAGGAACAGAGTTAGGAACTAATGAATAATGAATAATTAACAATGAATAATGGAAAGCCCTGTTTTAAAATTATTCACTTTTCATTATTCATTATTCATTATTCATTATTCATTATTATTAACTATTCGCCGATTACGGTAACGCTGACATTGCGTTTATGCCGTTGCGTGCGGTGTTCCCACAAAAACACGCCCTGCCATATGCCTAAATCACTTTTGCCTTTGCGCACCGGGATAGAAAGTGAAGTTCCGCTGAGCACGGTGCGCACGTGCGCCGGCATGTCATCCGGGCCTTCGTCGAGGTGTTTGAACATGGCGTCGCCGTCCGGTACCAGTCGCTTCATGAAGGTTTCCAGATCTGCGCGCACCGTCGGATCGGCGTTTTCACACATAATTAACGAGGCGCTGGTGTGCTGAATGAAAATCTGGCAAATCCCGGTTTTAATTCCTGACTTGCCGATGGCCTCATCAATCTGCTGACTAATGTTATAGGTGCCGCGTCCGTCGGTCGAAAATCTCAGCTGGGTCTGGAATACCATTAGATATTTTTCCTGAATGTTAATAAAAAGCGTTAGCCGCAAATGAACGCGAATAAACGCAAATAAAAATATTAAATTATTTAGTTTTTCACGCCGCAGGCGTAGAACATTCTTTATTCGCGTTTATTCGCGTTCATTTGCGGACTAATTTTAAATTGTTTTAGTCAGCAAAGCAGCTGCTGAAATTGTCTGCCAGGGTGCGCATTAACTGGTACCAGGCCTGGCTTCCCTGGGGCTGGCGTAATCCCAGCGCGTCGAGTTCTACGGCACGCGCGTTGGTGCCGCTTAGCAGGGTGCTTATTACTGCAGGACGACGCGGTGCATCATAGACCACGCAGGGTATCGACTGTTGCTTCATCAGTTGCCTGAGTTCGCGGATATGGTGTGCGCTCGGTTGCAGTTCATCGCCCTGGGCGATTATACCGACATTGCGCAGACCAAATTCGTGTTCAAAATACTGGTAGCCATCGTGATAGCTGATGAATTTCTTTTTGATTTCGAGCTTGTCACCAATCTGCTTTCTGATTTTTTCGATCTGCAAATGCATGTGCTTGGTGTTGCGAGTGTATTCGGGGGTGTGTGCCGGGTCCAGCCTGATCAGCGCCTGCGCGATTTGCTCCACCATAAGATCGGCGTTGCGCGTGCTGAGCCAGATATGCGGGTCGGCCGGACGTTCGGAAGTGACTTCGGCGCGCTCATGGGCATGCATGTTCTGACCACGTTGTGGCAATAATTCTAAATGCGGGTTGTCCATCAGCGAGACGACAGTAGTGTTCGAATTGAGATTGCGCAATACACGCGGCAGGTATGTTTCCAGTTGTGGGCCAGCCCAGAATACCAGCCTGGCGTTTGAAAGCATGCGCATGTCCGATGGTCTAAGGCTGGCATGATGGGGTGATTGTGTGCTGTCGAGCAATAGCTCGGGGCTGGCGACACCCTGCATCACTCCGAGCACCAGTGCATGCAGCGGCTTGATACTGACGACAACATTGACTTGTGCATCTGCGCGCACCACCGGGGGTGTGACTGCACACACCAGCAGGCAAAGACCTGTGACCATTTGTGCAAAGCGCATACCATTCTCCTGAAATGTTATGTTATAATGTAACACATTTTACGCTATCAACCACGGGTGGTTTACGTGTCCGAATGCTCCCATCGCGGTGACGTCAGCTGCACCCTGCCTTCTTCGAAGCAGGTGCACACATTATTACAGCAGGCCGAACAGCTGTGTGCCCAGCGCAAACAGCGGTTCACCGAATTGCGCCGGCGGGTGCTCGAGCTGGTGTGCAGCTACCAGCAACCGGTTGGCGCGTATGCACTGCTGGATGACCTGCGTGATGAGGGTCGTTCGGCCGCGCCGCCTACAATATACCGGGCGCTGGATTTTCTGCAACAGCAGGGGCTGGTGCATCGCATTGCCACCAATAATACCTATATCGCCTGCGCGCACCCGCAGCATTCGCACGAGGGCGTGTTCCTGGTCTGTAACCAATGTGGACATACCCAGGAAGTTCACACACAGGGTGTGCTTGATGCGGTGAAACGCAACGCGACGAAGTTTGATTTCCTGGTACAGCACGCAGCTATCGAAATCAGCGGCCTGTGCCAGCGTTGCCGTCAATGAAACCCGCCCGGATGAAACCCACCCAGATGAAACCCAGGCTGATGCAACCACTGGATATCAATTCTGTGCCGCTGCTGAGCGCCAGCGGCATTGGCTACCGCATAGCCGGTCGCCAGATATTGAATGACATCGGCCTCGAGCTATTGCCCAATACCATCGTCACCCTGATCGGGCCAAACGGTGCAGGCAAAACCACGTTGATCCGCCTGTTGCTCGGTCTGTTGCCTGCGCAGGCCGGCAAGATTAAACGCAAACCCGGACTACGCGTAGGTTATGTGCCGCAACGCGTGACTATTGATGACACCATGCCTTTGCGGGTGCGGGATTTTTTGCACCTGGGTGGTCACTATTCCGAGGCGGAGATGCGTCAGCTGCTGGATGAAGTCGAAGCCGTACATGTTTTTGAAACACCGATTCAGAGAATATCCGGCGGCGAGCTGCAACGCGTTCTGCTGGCACGCGCATTGTTAAAAAAACCCGAGTTGCTGGTGCTGGACGAGCCGGCACAGGGTGTCGATGTGGTCGGCCAGCAGGCGCTGTACAAACTGATCGGCGACATTCGCGACCGTCATGCCTGTGCCGTGCTAATGATTTCACACGACCTGCACCTGGTGATGGCGGCGACGGACACGGTGATCTGTTTGAATACACACGTGTGCTGCACCGGGCATCCCGAAGATGTAAGTGCGCACCCTGAATACCTGAAAATTTTTGGCAGTACGCTGGAAGGGCTGGCGGTGTACTCGCATCATCATGATCACGAGCATGATATCCATGGCGATGTTATCGATGATACGGCGGACACTGCAGCGGGCGAGCATCAACACACACACGACTGCGGACATACACATTAATATGGATGATTTTATTATCAATGCACTGCTCGCGGGTATCGCGCTGGCACTGGTGGCCGGGCCGCTGGGGTGTGTCGTGGTGTGGCGTCGCATGGCCTATTTTGGCGACACCCTGGCGCATGCAGCGCTGCTCGGCGTGGCGCTGGCAGTATCGGCAAAGCTGTTGCCACAGGTGGGGGTTGCGCTGGTCGGTATCGGGCTCGCGGTGCTACTGTTCTGGCTGGAAAAGCAGCGCGAAATATCCACCGACACCCTGCTCGGAATACTGTCGCACAGTGCGCTGGCGCTGGGCCTTATCGTACTCTCTATAATTCAGCGCGAGTCCTCCGGTATTGACCTGATGGCGTATTTGTTCGGCGATATTCTTGCCATCAATAGAAGCGAGCTGGGTTGGATGTACCTCGGGGTAGTGGCGATTTTGCTGGCGTGGTGGAAATTATGGCCGGGACTGCTGTCGATTTCAGTGCACGAAGACCTCGCGCGCACCGACGGGGTGCCGGTGGCAGCATTACGCTTTGCCTTCATGTTGATGCTGGCGCTGGTAATTGCAGTTGCGATAAACGTGGTGGGCATTTTGCTGGTCACGGCCTTGCTGATTATTCCCGCGGCAAGTGCGCGGCTGTTTTCAAGCACCCCGGTGCAAATGGTTTTGCTGTCGATGTTGTTCGCAACTTTGTCAGTCATTTCGGGTCTGGGTTCATCGTTGCAATGGGACGTGCCTGCGGGCCCGATGATTGTCGTCATGGCGGCACTGGTTTTTTTTGTTGCACACCTGGCTGGCTATATGCGTCTGGCTAGTAAATATTAATTAATATCACTGTGCAGCAGCATTGGCATACATAGTGCAATAATATCTGATTTGAAGCGGTACCCGATGTTGCAGGAGGTGGAGAATATCCACGATCTGCACAGTAAACTGTCCCTGTCATTCACGCGAGTAGACGTATGGCTTATCAACACCTGTTAAAGCTTACTGCGATGTGCACACTGGTGCTATGCAGCGACATTCTGCATGCACAGGTTTTTGATACCGATTCTGCAGTGGCGCACGCGCTGGAACACAACCCGAATCTGAATGCTGTCCACCAGCAGGTGAATGCTTCTGGTGCGCGCACACAGGCAAGCCGGGCGGGGCACCAGCCTGTGCTCAGTATTTCTCACACTGCGCGAGTGAGCGATAACCCGCTTGATGCCTTCGCTGACAAACTTAATACCCGGCAGGTGACGACACCGGATTTTGATCCGGCGAGGCTGAATGATCCTGGTTCGTCTGATCTCTATTTCACCCAGCTGGCATTGCGCTGGCCGGTGTACACCGGCGGGCGCGTATCAGCGCTGGTGGAAGATGCCGAACACACCGAGACCAACAGCCGGCTGCAATATCAGTATCAACGTGAGCATATTGCAGCCGCCACCCTGCAGGCCTACCGGGTAGCGCTGGCTGCAGAGCAGGCAGTCGCTATCGCCGAAGATGCCGTACGGGCTGCGCTGCAGCATGCGAACACCACGGCCGAACTTGCAGCTGAAGGCCGTATTGTTGAATCAGACAAGCTCGCGGCAAAAGTAAATCTTGCAGCCCTGCGATCACAACGTGAACAGGCGGCAACGCGCTACCAGTCCGCACTCGATGAATTAAAACTGGTGATCGGTCTACCGCTTGATACAGCAATTGAACTGGCGGCGGCAACACTGCCGGGCATTACCGAAGCTGAAGCTGTCGCAGCACATGAAAAGCGCGCGCTGGATGCACGCAAGGACCTGGCGGCGGCGCGCGCCATGGTGCAAGCCGCGAAAGCACGTGTTGATGCAGCGCGATCGGTGAACCGGCCCACGGTTGACATCGTCGCGAGTTCGAACTGGTACGATGACAGTCCCGGTTTCGACAGCCAGTCATCGAGCATCATGGGCGTGATCAGTTTTGACCTTTACAATGGAAGGACGGATGGCGAGATTGATGTCGCCCTGGCGCAGCAACGTGAAATGCAGTGGCAGTTGCAGGCGCTCGAGCAGGCGGCACAAAAACAGGTACGTGATGCCTGGAACAGTATGCAGGAATCGAAGCAACGACTCGCGCTCGCCGAAGACAATGTGTCTACCGCGAAACGCACCGTCAAACTTGTCAAGCAGCGTTACGGACAGGGCAGAACTATCCTGCTGGATCTGTTGCAGTCAGAACGCTTGTATACCGATGCGCGTATCGAAAAACTCACCGCGCATCTCAATCTTGATCTTGCGCGAATAGCCTTGCCACTGGCGAGCGGAACATTGCAGCTGCCGGCAGGCGTATCGCCATGAATAAACCAGGATTGATTGCATTGCTCGCGGTATTGCTGTTGATGCCGCTTCAAAGTGTGCTCGCGGCTGATGCGAATACTGCGGTTGAACTTGAGCGCAAGATAGTTCAGCTCGATACAAAATCATCCAACGGCGTGCTGATATCAATCCCGCGCACTGCACTGATACAACGCGATGGCATACCGGGCGTGTTCGTGGTGGAAAACAACGAGGCACGGTTTCGCATGGTGCGTCCTGGCAAGACACGGGCAAAACAGGTGGAAATACTGAGTGGCCTGTTCGGCAATGAAACACTGGTCATAGATGATCTCGACGCAGTGCACGATGGCAGCCCGATAAAAATAGTGTCGAGTAAAACATCGAGCAAGGGGCCGGGCAAAAAATGACTGAGCAAAACATAGCGCAACCGCAGGGTCCTGATGATAATTCCGTGGATTCATTAAACATCGCCGGGCGTATCGCGGCGTATTTTATCGACAGCAAGCTGACCCTGCTGATTATCATGTTCGCATTTGTTGCAGGCATGTTCGCCTTCCTGGTAACACCGCGCGAAGAAAACCCGAAGATCGTGGTGCCGGCGGCGAATATTATTGTGCAAAAACCCGGTGCATCGCCACAGGAAATCCAGCAACTCATTATCAAACCGCTCGAAGCAATTTTGCAGGGGCTGGCGGGCATGGATCACACCTACGGCGCAGCAATGGATTCGATGGGTGTAGTCAGTGTGCAGTTCGATGTTGGTGAAGACAAGGAAGATGCGCTGGTGCGCTTGTATGACCGTATCATGAGTAATATAGATCGCATGCCGCCGGGGACCCTGCAGCCCCTGATCAAGCCCGCGGATGTTGATGATGTGCCGATCGTTGCAATTGCGCTGTCGTGCAACGGTACCGAGGAGTGCGAGCTGCGACGTGTTGCCAATGATGTGCTGGAACAGCTGCGCCGGGTGGAAGGTACCTCTGTAGCGTATGTACACGGCGGGCGCAAGCGCGCAATCAGTGTCAACCTCGATCTTGATCGCATGCATAAATACAATGTCACCCTGGCAGACATTCGCAAAGTGGTCGAAGGCGCCAACCTGGATATTCCTTCAGGTACATTTGTTGGCGGTAACACGCTGGCAGCGGTACGTACCAGTGGTGCACTCAAATCAGCAAAAGATGTCGGCGATCTTGTGGTTTCATTGTCGCAACACAAGCCGGTATACCTGCGCCAGCTCGCCGAGATAACAGACGGCCCGGAAGAAATCGAACAGGTCAGCCGGATTGGCTACGGTGCGGCCTATGACGGTGAAAAGCCTGCCGATTATGAAAACGCTGCAGCGACGATTGCGATTGCAAAACGTTCGGGCACCAATGCCGTGCGCGTGGCTGATGCCGTTATGCAGGAGCTTGCACGTATACGCCAGGAGTCGATACCTGCGGGCATCAATGTCGATATCACGCGCAACGATGGCGAAAAGGCAGATGATGCGGTCAATACGCTGATCGAACATCTCGCCATTGCGATTGTCACCGTGGTGATTTTGCTGGTCATCTTTCTCGGCTGGCGTGCAGCATCAATTGTTACCGTGACAATTCCGCTGATTCTTTTTATTACACTTGCAGTCGGTTATGTTGCCGGCCAGAGCATTAACCGCATTACATTGTTTGCCCTGATCCTGTCACTGGGTTTGCTGGTAGATGACTCCATCGTGGTGATCGAAAATATTTTCCGGCATTACGCCAGAAAAGGTGTCGACCGCATGCAGGCAGCGGTGCTCGCGATTAATGAAATCGGCAAACCCACTAACCTGGCAACCTTCACCGTAATTCTCGCGTTCCTGCCGATGTTCTGGGTGACGGGCATGATGGGTCCGTACATGGCGCCGATTCCGTTTAATGTGCCTGTAGCAATGATTGCTTCACTGGTGATTGCCTATACCGTTGCGCCGTGGGCTGCATATCGTTTTCTGAAAGTCAAAGGCCATGAGCACGAAGGTGTCGCGCATGAAGAAGGCCATCATGGAATTCTCGAGCGCAGCTACGCGCGCATGATGAAGCACCTGATTCGCAGCCGCCTCGCGCGTAACCTGTTTTTTTTCGCGGTGTTTATCGTTATGTTACTGGTGCTGGCAATGCCGGCTTACCAGTGGGTGCAGTTCAAGATGCTGCCAAAGAATAATACCAATACATTCGTCATCACGGTGGATATGCCCGAAGGTACACCGCTGGAAGAAACCGATTATGTCGCGCGCCGGGTGGGCGATGTCGTCAGGGCGCATCCCCGGGTGGCGACCTGGGAAACCAGCGTGGGCGAACCGGGGGTGATTGATTTTAATGGCCTGCTGCGTGGATCAGGATTGAAGCGCGGCCCGCATGTAGCCGAAGTGCGCGTCAATCTCGCCAACAAACATGATCGTGACGAATCATCGATCGATATCGCGCTTGCAATGCGTCCGGCACTCGCCGAGCTTGCCAAAAAAACCGGTGCAAATATCAAGCTGGTAGAAGATCCGCCGGGACCGCCGGTACGTGCAACTCTGCTGGCTGAACTTTACGGGCCAGACTATAACCAGCTGCGAGAAATCGCAGTCGCGCTGCGCACCCATGTATTTGAGACTACCGATGACGTGGTCGATATCGATGATTCGGTGACCGATACCTATGACGAATACAACATCGTGGTCGATCGTGAAAAAGCCATGCTCGCCGGAATTCCGCCCGCCAATATCGCCGAGACCTTGCGCGCGTATGTCGCCGGTGTCGATGTTGGCACCGTGCATCTTGAATATGAAAAAGAACCGGTGCCGATTCGTTTCCGCGTACCGGCTGCAGACCGCACCGGGCCGAAAGATTTGTCAAAAATATTCTGCACCACGCCGCAGGGACGCCAGGTAGCGTTGTCGGATATTGCGCGGATTGAAAAGTCCGAAGCATCAAAACCGATACTGCATAAGGACCAGTACCCGGTGGTGTATGTCAGTGGTGAGCTTGCAAGTACCAGCCAGGTGTATGCAGTGTACAAGATGTGGGATTACCTGCAGAACAACGAACTGCCCGGTGGCGTTAAACTGACGCAGTATTTCATGGCAGACCCGTCAACCTCGGGGTATGCATTACGCTGGGGTGGCGAGATGCGCCTGACGCTGGATGTATTCATTGACCTGGGTTCGGCATTTGCAGTCGCCATCATCCTGATATACCTGGTGCTGGTGGGTTACTACCGTTCGTTTGCAATACCGTTCATTGTCATGGGTGCAATACCGTTGACCGTGATTGGCGTATTGCCGGGCCACGCTATTATGAACCAGTACTTCACTGCGACGTCGATGATCGGTGTGATCGCGCTCGCCGGTATCGTGGTGCGCAATTCATTATTACTGATCGACTTTATTCTTGAGTATCGCCGGGCCGGTCATTCGCTTGATGCCGCGGTGCTGGCGGCAGGTATTACACGCCTGCGGCCAATATTGCTGACCGCGTTCGCGATCATTCTGGGTACGTTTATTATTGCCTTCGACCCGGTGTTTGGCGGGCTGGCGGTGTCACTAATCTACGGTACGTTTGCATCAACCGTGTTGACCCTGCTGGTGATTCCGCTGGTGTACCTGGGGTATGAGCGTATGCGGGGCAGTGGTGAATCGAGTGTTTAAAATAATATTATCCACTGATGTACGCAGATAAACGCTGATTGTCGTTGATCCGATCATCGCCGGCTGTGCTGTGCGAACGAAGCACAGGTATACACCATAGGGTTCTCAGGGCAATTGTAGGGTGCGCAATGCGCACCAATAACATAAACAACTCGCAACAGAGAACACAGAGGGGGTCTCCAGCGCAGGTTGGGCATTGCCCGATGTCACTATTAGAAATCCAGAATAATAGAGGCGGTCTAATGTGTGCGAATAATTAATTTGAAAGCTGTCAATAAGGTCGGAACAGATTTGAGATGCCAGTTTTGGTCTTTGCTTGCTTACAGTGGGTGGTGTGCTAACCTGATGGTCTTGGTGGTGCATCTATATGTATGATTTACTAAAAATAACAATCCTGTTTCTGCTGGCCATGACCACGCATTTTGCGTATGCCAATAGCCCACACCAGGTACTAATCCTGCATTCCTACAGCCAGGAATATCCGTGGACACAGAATCAGCACAATGCTTTCGTTGCAAAACTGAATGCATCTTATCCGAGTGAGCTAATAATCAGCACGGAGTACCTGGATACCAAACGCAGAACCTTCGATGCTGATTATATAAAGTCATTTTATGAATACATGGCTGTTAAATATGACGATTATTCGCCCGACATACTCTACGTCACTGATGACAATGCATTAAGTTTTACCCTTTCGCACCTGCAGTCGCTATTCCCGCAGGCTGCAATATTTTTTTCCGGTGTGAATAACTATGATATTAAAGCTTCGCTCGACCGCAAACGTGTGACGGGCGTCTTTGAGAAAAAAGATATTTTGAGAAATCTCGATTTGCTCAACAATATTGATAAAAATGCAAAAGATATCCTGGTGATAGGTGATGACTCCAATACCTATAAAGCGATCGAAACAGAAGTCAGGCGTCAACTTGAGAAATACCCCGATATTAAAGCGACCTTTATGGCCAGTCATTCGATTGATGAGGTGAGCAAGGCAGTTCGAGATAATGCATCGAATTATGTTTTTCTCACCACGCTTGGCGCTATGAAAGATTCGTCAGAAGGTGCGCTGTCACTGAATGAGATCATGGCGGCGATTACCAGCGCTGGTAGCAAGATAATTATAAGCATGGAAGATGCTTATGTGCTGGATGGAGTGCTGGGTGGCTATGTCACTAGTGGTGAGCGACAAGGTGCGACAGCTGCACACCTTGTGGTCGATTATATGGCAGGCACCCCCGTAGATAATCAGCCTTTGGTGTTCGAGAGTCCAAATGATTACATGTTCAATTATGTAGAGATGAGTGCGGCAGGTATATCATTGCCAGAGTCTATTATGGGTCAGGCAACTATATTGAATACACCGTCGCCATTTTATATACGTCATCGCGGTGTTATTACAGGCCTGGTTGTTGGCCTGGCGATCATTCTTATTTTATCCCTGAGTGTGTTTTTAATACTGCTTTCGCGCAAGAACAGGGAAATCCAGTCTACTTCTATCCAGGCACAGGAACTGGAGCAGATTGTTCTCGAGCGCACCACGCAATTGTCTGATGAAAGACGCAAACTGCTTAAGGCGCAGGAAATTGCCCATATCGGTAATTATGCATGGGATATTGAAGCGGATATTACGACCTGGTCCGAAGAGTTGTATCGCATTGCGGGGTATCTGCCAAATACATTTGAGCCTACCTACCAGGGTTATGTTAATTGTATACACCCCGATGACCGTGATGCATTTAAAAATCTAACGAAAAAAGTATTCAATGATAAAACGAAATACGATGCTGAATACAAAATCATACGGCCTGATAATGAAATACGTTATGTTTATGAACAGGGTGACGTAAAGCTTGACGCTGACGGGGAATTGCTCGGCCTGGTCGGTGTGGTGCATGATATTACCGAACGAAAACATTCAGAAAATGAGTATTTACGTCTGCAGCGTGAACTGACGCAGGCGCATAAAATGGAGGCGCTTGGGCAGCTAACTGGCGGGATTGCACATGACTTCAACAACATCCTTGGGATTATTTCAGGTTTTACAAAGCTGGTTACTTTAAGCGGCAAAGACAGGCTCGATCCGAAGGAAATGCGTTATCTCGAAAACATTGATATGGCGACTACGCGTGCAACCGAGCTGGTTTCAAAAATGATGGTATTTAGTCGCGATGATAAAGGCATCAATGAGCCACTTGATTTTTCACCGGCAATTGAAGAGAGCATCAAAATGCTGCGCTCGATTATCCCAAGCAGTATCGACATCAAATATGAATTTAAGGGCAGCCTGCCACCGGTGATGATGGATAAGACCCAGCTACACCAGTTGTTGATGAACCTGGCGATTAATGCCAAGGATGCGATGAATGGTGTCGGCAAACTTGGCATAAAACTGGCGTGGCAACGACAGGCTGATATAGAGTGCAATGCCTGCCATAAACATGTTGAAGGCGACTGGATCGTATTGAGTGTGTCGGACACGGGAAGTGGCATTGCTGGCGATGTTCTGGACCGGATATTCGAACCTTTCTACACAACAAAAGTAGTCGGTCAGGGCACAGGTATGGGTCTGTCGGTGTTGAGCGCTATTGTTGAAGGCCATGGTGGCCATATCATTGTAGATACTAAAATTGAAAAAGGTACAAGCTTCAGCTTATTGTTCCCACCGGCACAGCCCGATACCCGGGATGAATCTGTAGAAACTGCCAGCTGTGAAAATAGCGAAACCGTTAGTAATAACAACCGCATACTTATTGTTGATGATGAGCCGCTGCTAACTGAATTTTTATCAGGGATGCTGGAAAGTCAGGGCTACGAATGTACGAGCTGCAACGAAAGCCCGCAGGCATTGTCCATGGTCAAGAATAATCCCGATAGCTTCGATCTGGTAATAACTGATCAGACCATGCCCCGGTTACTCGGCTCGGATATGATTACTGAAATATTGAAAATAAAACCCGCCATGCCTGTCATTTTAACTACCGGGCACAGTGATACTATTACCCGAGAGCAGGCAGATGGCCTGGGTATTCAATACATGGAAAAACCAGTCGATGTCCCACTGTTGATGTCTAACCTGGCCAGGCTTTTGAGAACAGACAGCCGTACGAATATTTAATGCATGGATGAAGCAGGGTCCGCGAATAGTCAACAAGCCAGGCATTAGAAGTCTGGCGTAGAGACTGCCATGTGCACAGTAAATATTTTCCACAGAGCTCACAGAAAAACTCTATTGTAGGTCGGGCATTGCCCGACACACCACGCCATAATAATCCACAATTCCGTAGCTTGTGCATGGCGCTTTTAAACGCAACCCAACATGGTTGACTACACCTCTTACAGCTTGTAAAGCCGTGACACATTACAACCATGACGGGGTCATCAATTAGCAGCCTGTTATATGTTCGCAATTTGCAGGTATGCACTCAACCACGCAAGCAGGTAGAGCACTACCGCGCATAACATTACGCCAGTAAAACCGATTTCCATGGCGAGTATTATTGCCAGTATCGCACTCAGTACCGAGCCGCAGCCATTTATGCCCCACGCCCAGGGCACCAGCCGTGGTTGAGTTTTATGTATCCTTGCCAGCCCCAGCGGGAAAGGCATGCCCATGAAAAAAGCGATCGGTGCAGCGAGTACGAAGGCGGAAATGATTCTCACGGGTTCAGACATGGCCATCAGGGTGTTGCTGAGTGCTGGCAATACCATAAGGTAGATGATGGTGATACTACTGATGGCGATGACCGAGTTGCGTAATAGCGACGAGATAGTGTATTCGTCTGCATCTGCTTTTGACAGTTTTGACTGAACGAAAAGACTGCCGAAACCGGAAAATATAAGAAAGGCGCACAACGCGACGGCGACTGCGTACAGGGGCTGACTCAATATCAGGGTGAATTTCTGAATAAATGCAATTTCGATAAAAAGAAACGCGAGCCCGACACTGAAGAAGTAAATAACGATATGGCTGCGTTTTCCATTTTTCCCCCCGTCGACATTACGCACGACCAGAAGTGGTAACAGTATCAGCATGCTCGCAGCGACGACCGCCTGAAATAGCGTCGCGAGCAGTGTCGGGTAGCCGACATCGATCATGGCAATGCCGCCACGGCCGGGCATAGACAGGAACTCCGGCAGGCTCGACCATTTGAAAAAGTTATTGGGATACGGTGCGTCGTCGTTGACAGCGTTGATGTCGAACTTGTAGTTGCGAATAAAGTCATCCGCAGTATCTGACAAAAGTGCTTCCGCAGCCAGGTAGAACACGGGTTGTTGCAGTAACTGGTAACGGTTGACTTCACCTGGTTTGACATCAGGCAACCACGCGATATCAAACGCACGTGCCGTGCTGAATTGCCGTATATTTTCTATTTCAGCGTCACTAAATTTGCCGTTTTTGATTAACAAGGTGGCGGTATTCCAGCTCCGAATCCAGGCGATGTTTTCACCCGGTTGTTTTACGCCTGCGTTTTCAAGTGCACGTACCGAGGTTGCGAATAGCCGCAGGTTGCTACGTGGTGGCGTGCTGGTCCACTGCGTGATTGAAAGCAGGCCGCCGGGTGTAAGCCTGTCCAGGTAACTTTCGATGGCTTCGACTGTGGTGTTATAGGATGTTGCCAGTGCATGCACGCCGGCGGCACCCCCGGTAGATGCACCGGGGGTGGCGAAAATTATTAAGTCATATTTAGAATTCGTTGATGCGACAAAACCGCGCGCAGAAATAGTATGAATGCTGACGCGGTCGATTATTTTATTCCAGCCGGAATAATCCGCAAAGTTATAGGTAATTAATGTGGTCAGTTTTGCATCATCCTCGACCGCATCCACATGTTCGCTGGCATGTGTAGCCGCCTGCTGTAGTTCGCTGCCTGTTGCTACACCTAGCAGCAGTATTCTGCGGGCCGTATCTATCACGTGGTAGGGTAGTGCCGAACTCAGGTAGTCCTGGTACTGCTGCGAGTTCAGGTCTGTGACATGATCAATCACGGACATCTCGTCGCCGTCCCTGAATACGGCCAGTTGTTCCGGCGCACCTGCAGGGCTTTTCAGGCTCATGCCAGGTGCATGTCTGAAAGGTATTTCTTTGCTTGCAACCACATCGACCTGAGACATCGAATCACTGTAGTGCCCCAGTCTTTCAACACCCTTGACCAGCAGGGTCTGTTGCAGGCCTTTGTATTCTGACAGTCGTAGCTCAATCCAGTCACCGGGGATAATAAGCACCGTGCACGATAAAAGGATTAAGAGCGTGGCAAATAATGTTTTTATACGGTGGCCAAAGTTTTTCAGGGTGAGCAGTCCGGCGATAAATCCGATTATGCTCAATGCCTGCAGCGCGTGTTCCACAGACGTGGTCTGCAATAACCACATAATGACGACTGCGCCTACGCCTGCGCCGACCAGGTCGACACCATAGACCATTGATAACTGCGAGTGAAAGCGCACCATGCTGAGTGCGATTGCATTCGAGACAAAGAAAAATGGCAGAGTGAGTAGCAAATAGCTCATCATCAAACGCAGCCACTGCTTGTTGTCCCACAAAATTTCGAGTGCATTAAAAGGCATTTGCTGTGCAATCATAAAGCACGCAATTGAGGAAACGCCAAACAACATAATATTGATGATCAGTATGCTGTCAAAGCGCTGCAGCAACTGTTTCTGAAATAGTGTAATCAGCGATCCACTCGCACCGTAACCCAGCAACGCGATGCTGATAATCATGAATGCAAAATGGTGCCAGTGAATAATGGAAAATAGTCGCACCAGCAGGACTTCATATCCAAGTGCTGCTGCCGAGAGTATGAAAATAGCCGCCAACGGGGGTGTTGGCGTTTTCTGCTTCACTAGTGACTGCCGGTGAAAGGTACGAACACGACTGGCACTATTGAGCGCGTGGAGATTTCTCCCTGCATGTCTTTTTCGACCAGTGTCAGGTACTGCGTCTGGAAGCGTGTACCTACAGGGATGACCATGCGGCCGCCATTCGCCAGCTGGTCAACCAGTGGCGGGGGAATGTGGCTGATGGCCGCTGTCACAATGATGCCGTCGAACGGTGCGTATTCTTTCCAGCCGTCATAACCGTCCGCGATGCGCGTGGTAATGTTGTGATAGCCAAGCGATTTGAGCAGGCGCGCCGATGACACGCCCAGCGGTTCGATGATCTCGATACTGTATACGTTTTTTACCAGCTGTCCCAGAATGGCTGCCTGGTAACCCGAACCAGTACCGATTTCCAGTACCTTGTGTCCAGGTTTTGGCTGAAGCAGGTCGGTCATCAGCGCCACGATGTAGGGCTGAGAAATGGTCTGCCCGTAACCAATCGGCAAAGGCCGGTTGTCGTATGCTTCATCCTGCAGGTGCTCAGGCACAAACGCGTGGCGCGGAACCGTGTTAATAGCTTCGAGTACCCGGGGGTCGAATGACTCTTTTTGAGTCATCTCAGTCGTTACGCGAATGCCTGACTGTATTTTCTCGATCAGCTGCTGTCGTTGCTGGCTGAAATCTGCCGCCATTGACCATGAAGATGCCAATAACACGGCCGACAACGCAGTTAAAGTATTCAGAAACTTCATAGCTATAACAATGCGGTCGGCAACAGGAAAATACAACATGAAGAAAATGCATACCTGCGATAGATCAATAACCCGGCTTTATTGTTGGTCGGGACAACATTCCTCGTAGCGCTGAATGCCTTCCCCGCGCTCATACCAGCCAGCCGATGCATTCACCACTCGGACCGCAAACAGCATCACCGGCACTTCGATCAATACACCGACCACGGTCGCCAGCGCCGCGCCGGATTCAAACCCGAACAGGGCAATCGCAGTCGCCACCGCCAGTTCAAAAAAGTTACTCGCACCAATCAATGCCGAGGGCCCGGCAACGCAGTGCGGGGATTTCACCGCGCGGTTGAGTAAATACGCCAGTGAAGAATTGAATAGCACCTGTATCAGGATAGGAACAGCCAGCAACAGAATAATCAAAGGTTGTTTCAGGATCTGTTCGCCCTGAAAACCAAACAATAGTACAAGTGTTGCCAGTAAAGCGCCGAGTGACCATGGGTGTAAATTTTTCAAGGTACGTTCAAGTCGTTGCTGGCCATCAATACCAACGAGTAATGCCCTGCGCCATAGATTGGCGATTAACAGTGGTACAACGATGTATATCAGCACAGACAGCAGCAAGGTATCCCACGGAACGGTAATGGATGAGATGCCGAGCAATAATGCAACAATGGGCGCGAATGCAAACACCATGATGACATCATTGAGTGCGACCTGGGTGAGGGTAAAATGCGGTTCGCCTTTTGAAAGATTGCTCCAGACAAACACCATGGCAGTGCATGGGGCTGCGGCGAGTAAAATTAATCCCGCGATATAACTGTCGAGTTGCTCTGCGGGCAGCCAGTCGCGAAACAGGTAGCCGATGAACAACCAGCCCAGCAGTGCCATGGAAAACGGTTTTACCGCCCAGTTTACAAACAGCGTAACGCCAATGCCGCGCCAGTGCTTGCCGACATCTTTGAGCGCGTGTAAGTCAATCTTCAGCAGCATGGGGATAATCATTAACCACACCAGCAGGGCTACCGGCAGGTTGATTTGTGCGATTTCAATTTTTGCAATGTTCTGAAATGCTTGTGGAACAAGGTGGCCCAGTCCGATACCGGCAATAATGCACAGCGCCACCCACAGCGACAGGTAACGTTCGAACAGTCCCATGGCAGCGCCGGCGGATTTCTTTGCCGTGGTTTCACATTGTGCAGACATAGTTTTATTAACTCCCGGTATTACTTAAACGTTGCAGTAATTCCTGCACCCTTGACTTGATGTCATCGCGACTCGCACGAAACACGTTCATGATGTCATCTTCGCTGCCGCTGGCTTTGGCCGGATCTTCCAGCGCCCAGTGTTCTTTATGGGTGCTTGCTGGCAATGCAGGGCAATGTTCGTCAGCATGTCCGCACACCGTGACAACCAGGTCTGCGCTGTTCAAGCATGGCGTCAGTCACTTTGGTGGATTCCTGGCCGGAAATATCCAGCCCCGCTTCCTGCATCACGGCAATTGCACGCGGATTCTTGCCGTGGGCTTCGATACCTGCAGACTGAATTATAAACGACGGGCTGCCGAACCATCTGGCCCAGCCTTCGGCCATTTGCGACCGGCATGAATTGCCGGTGCATAAAAACAGGATATTGAGTGGTTTTTTCATGCGCAGCAGGCCAGCCCGGGTCGATTGGCCATGGTGTTGAGCAGCTTGCAATCAGACACAAAAGGCTCGCTATGGCGTACACCGTCGAGTGTCGCCTGCAGGATTTCCAGTGCCCAGCCCTGCATGTCGGGATTGATGCGGTAGTTCATCCAGGTGCCATTGCGCCTTGCCAGCAGTACGCCGGCCTCACGCAAATGCGCCAGGTGGCGGGAAATCTTCGGCTGCGACAGGTTCAGTGCATGGGTCAGCTCGCAGACGCAAAGCTCGCCCTCGGCCTGCATCAACATCAGGCAGCGCAGACGGGTGCTGTCGGCCAGCATTTTGAAAAAGGTATCGGTGTCATTGAACATGGCGCGAAATATACGCCAGGACATATATATGGTCAAGCATATATCATTAAAAACACTAAGATTTGCCATAGAGGTCACAGTGAAAGCTACTTAATATTGCTAAAACATATTCACCGCAAAGACGCAAAGGACACAAAGTAAGAAAGGACATCCCGTCTGTCCATTTGGCGGGCAATGCCCGCCACACCATAAAGATTTTCTTTGCGACCTCTGCGTCTTTGCGGTCAAGTATTTTTTTACTAGATAAAATCTTTTCTCTGTGACCTTTGTGTATCTGTTGCAATTTATGTTTTCAATATGGGAGTACTGTGAAATGGAACTGACAATCGAGTCTATATTTACCGCCGGTGGAATAGTGGGCAACCTGTCATACATCCTGCTGATTATTTCGATGGCGATGCGCGATATTTTCTGGTTGCGCGCACTCGCGATACTCTCCGGCATCGCCGGCCTCAGCTATGACGTGGTGTGGTTACACAACCCGGTGGGCGCATTCTGGGAAACCTGTTTTATCCTGGTCAACCTGTTTCAGTGGCTGTGGCTGTTGTACGAAAAAAAACGCAGCCTGTTGACGCCGCCGCAATCCCTGCTCAGGGACCAGGTGTTCCCGGTGTTATCCAGCCTGGATTTTCTAAAGTTGCTCGCGACTGCACACCGGCGCAGTTTCGATAATGGCCAGGTGTTGGTGAAAAAAGGCAGCGAAGTTACCCGGCTATACCTGGTCGAACACGGTGAGGCCGTTGTCGCGCTTGGTGATACGGAAATATCTCGCTGTTTGCCCGGTGACTTCATCGGCGAAATCGGTTTCTTCAACCAGGTGCCTGCAACCGCCACGGTGACCGCGTCGAATAATCTGGAGTGCCTGGTGTTCGATTGCGCTGTGCTGCATCGGCTGCTGCAGAAAAACCCGCAGCTGGAACGCGGTGTCACGGTTGCGCTGAACGCAAACCTTGCAACCAAGCTGATTCGCAATAACGAGACCGGCCTGGCTGTTTAGCGGCAGGTGAACGCGTATTTGTTATGCGCTGAATTGCCGTTTTATGGCTGTTGAATATATTTACACTTTATTTGGCATTGTTAGTTACAGATACACCAATGAGGCAAGCTGATACCGTTACTGCTGGCAATGAATTTTGTGGTTTGGGATCATCGCGTAATGAATCAGCTGCTTAGTATCTGTTTTTAATTGTAATATATGGTGCGCAATACAGTCGGTTGAGAGAAAACGCTTATTTCGAAGCTTGCTGGTATCCGGGTTCATGTATTTATCTGTGTCGTATTTATTTACAGTTTAATTCTGTTCGTGTTTGTAAATTTTTCAAGTTGTTGATATAAAATTGAAAATCATACATGGCATGGACATTGCTGAAAGAATCTGCATTCAGTATTGAATATGCTAAATGTAAACAAATAAAGGATCGTTATCATGCAAGGCTCATCTTTTTACTCAATAATCTTCACCTCGCTGGCTGCGTTATCTATCCCGATGACAGGCCACGCCACGCTTTATCACGGTGTTGATTTCCCGGACGGCGCTGCTTCATTTGCAGATGCGGTGGTTGCTTACAACCCTGCGTTCGCTGGCAACACCGGCCCCGCCGTGACTTACCAGGTGCCTGAAGAAGCACTGGGCATCCCTGATTATACCGAAGGTCCCGGGCTTGATTACGTCAGCCTCGGTGATGGCGGTTACATCACGCTGCGGTTCACAGATAATTCGCTAACCGGCAGCGATAGCAATGCGCTCGATTTGTGGATATTCGAAATTGGCCCCGATGTTGAAGATACCTATGTCGATATCAGCAAGAATGGCACCAACTGGTTCTCGGTTGGAAAAGTCGGTGGATCCACCTCCGGTATCGATATTGATGCGTTTGGCTGGAATACTTCGGATTTCTTTTCTTATGTGCGCCTGACTGATGATCCGAATGAAGGTCAGCAGGGAAGTGGTGGTACTGTTGGCGCTGACATCGACGCGGTAGGCGCAATAAGCTCTGCCCCAGCGGTTATTCCCATTCCGGCTGCGGTGTGGTTATTTGGTTCTGGCCTGATAGGATTAATTGGTGTTTCTGTTCGAAACAGGCATAACTGCTAAATAATATTGTATTGCGGCTCCCTCGGGAGCCGTTTCTATTTTTCGAAAACGTGCTGCTAGTCGACAACAGCTGATTACGTCTCGGTACTAATTAAAGCCTTTACCTGTGCTTCTGCATAACGCGCCAGCTCGTCGCGGGTTTTGTCGCAGGCGTCTACCGCTTCGAGAAAATGCAGTTCGGCGACTATGCCTCTCGCCGCCATGACGTTTTTAGCCGATTGCATGAAGGACATGTCGCCGGTATACAAGACCGCATCATGCACGGCCTTGCTGGTATGCGGGTAACGAATTGCGATGGGTTGCACCATGCACTGCGCATTGATTGCGCTTTGCATCAGGCGTCCGTGAAAGCGCCTGATATTGCCATCGGATGTTGTGCTTTCCGGAAACAACACCACGTGATGATCGTTTTGCAATGCGTCATGCATGACAACATTGGCCTCGGCAGCTGCGTTCTTGCCGCCGCGCGGTATATAGAGTGTGCCCGCTCTTGAAGCCAGCCAGCCAAATACCGGCCAGTGCCTGACTTCGGCGCGCGACAAAAAACGCGCCGGCAGCTGGCTGCCGATAACGTGAATGTCCAGCCAGGACAGGTGATTGGCAGCGAATAATGTAGCCGAGTCAGACGGCGTGCCGTATACCTTTAATCGAATCCCGAGAATGCGAATCACCGTTCGATGCCACCAGCGGGTAATCCTGCTGGAAAATCCGTTTCGTGGCATAGTGCCGCGTTGAAACAACAGCGTGAGCAGGCCACCGGCAGAAATCAGCAGCACAAGAAATGCACCGCGATAGAAAATTCTGACGACACTCATTACATGATACGCATGGAAAGATCGATCGCCCGGACGTCCTTGGTGAGTGCGCCGGTGGAAATATAGTGGACGCCGGTTTGTGCGATGCTGTGGATATTTTCCAGCGTGACGCCACCGGAGGCTTCCAGTTCGACTTTGTCGTTGCCAGGTTTTTTATTATTGATTGACACCGCTTCGCGCAGGTCATCGAGTGAAAAATTATCCAGCAGTACCCGCCTCGCGCCAGCGTTCAATGCCTGGCTGAATTCATCGACGCTTTCTGCTTCAACTTCGACCATGGTGTCGGGTAAAGAAGACTTCGCTTCCTCGACTGCACCGGCAATCGAGCCGTGGGCGGCGATGTGGTTTTCCTTGATCAGGATGGCGTCGTACAGGCCGATGCGATGGTCTGGCAGCCGCCACAACTGACGGCATATCTGCGCGAGGCGCAGGCCGGGAATGGTTTTTCGGGTGTCGAATACAATCGCGCCAGTACCTTCAACAGCCTGT
>CAWKAL010000073.1:0-20419 GCA_963847575.1 uncultured Gammaproteobacteria bacterium | reverse complement strand
TTCGGTAAGTTTGACAAACCAAAAACTTCTATCAAATAACCACCCAAAACTAAAGACTCACATTCTTATTCCTGAACCTACCATGCAGCTTTTGTTCTGCTTGCGCTGGCCGAAAAACTTGAGGTATTACCGAAGCAACTAGGAGGTGTTTTGACAGCAATAGTCCTCACGACTATGGCCATAACTCCATTACTCGGCGAGGTTGCGGAGATCGCATCATCGGCGTGCATCGGCCTGTTGATGCTGTCAGCACCCGTGCTCGCGGCCCTGTTTCAGTACGGTGAATTCAGCGCCAGTGATACCCATCTCGCCAGCCTGAGCCTGATGGCCTACATTCTCGGCCTGCCGGGTTTCATCATGATCAAGGTACTGGCACCCGGGTACTACGCGCGCCAGGATACACGCACCCCGGTGCGTATCGCCATCATCGCCATGATCAGCAACATGGTGATGAATATCCTGTTCGTCGCGCCGCTTGTCTTGCTCGAGTACGAAGCGCCCCATGTCGGGCTGGCGCTGGCCACCACCTGCTCGGCGTATATCAATGCCATCATGCTTTATCGCGGTCTGCACAGCAGTAAAATATTCATCCCGGTACCCGGCTGGGGCAAACTGTTGGTGCAGATCGCGCTGGCCTGCAGCCTGATGGCGCTGCTTTTGTGGCAAATCACGCCGGCGCTTTCGACCTGGTCAGGCTGGCCTGCGCATGAGCGCCTGCTGCGACTCGGGCTGGTAATAGCGCTCGCCATCTGTGCTTACTTTAGTGTGCTGTGGCTGTCGGGCGTGCGCCCGGCCAGCCTGAGACGCCGCTGATGCAGTTGATCCGAGGACTATACAATTTGCGCCCCGAGCATAAACGCGGCGTGCTCACCATCGGCAATTTCGACGGCCTGCATCTCGGCCACCAGGCGCTGCTGGCGCTGCTCAAACAACAGGCGGAAAAATACCAGACGCATTCCTGCCTGCTCAGTTTCGAACCCCTGCCACACGAATATTTCAACCGCAAGCACGGCAGCAACGCGACCGGCCGGTTGATGAACACCCGCGAAAAACTCGATGCCCTGCAACAACTCGATGCCGACCTGAGTCCGGATTTCCTGTTGCTGATGAATTTTTCCGATGCGCTGGCTCAAATGCGCGCCGCAGATTTCATCCAGACGATCCTGGTCGATGCGCTGGCTATCCAGGCGCTGGTGATTGGTGATGATTTCCGTTTCGGCCGCGGCCGCGAAGGCGATATCGAGATGCTGATCGAGTCGGGCAAGCGCCACGGTTTCGAGGTTGAAGCCCTGTCCACCCACGAACTCGACGATTTGCGCGTCAGCAGCACCCGCGTGCGCGAAGCCCTGCAACAGGACCGGCTGGATGATGCCAGCCGCATGCTGGGGCGTGATTACCGGATTTGCGGTCACGTGGTGCACGGTGAAAAACGCGGCCGAACGATCGGTTTTCCCACCGCCAATATTCGCCTCAAACGCAGTGCCAGCCCGATCCACGGCGTGTATTCTGTTACCATGCACACTGCCGAGCACGGCGCGCTGCCCGCGATTGCCAATGTCGGTGCGCGCCCCACCGTGGCGGGGTCTGAAATCCGGCTTGAAGTCCACGTATTCGATTTTTCCGGTGACCTCTACGGACAGAGCGTTTGTGTCGCGTTTCATCATAAAATACGCAATGAAATAAAATTCGACGGTATCGATGCGCTAAAACAGCAAATTGAACTGGACTGCGAAACTGCTAAAAAGCAATTAAAAATGAATAATGAAAAATGAAAAATGTTTAAGATAAGAAACAAATCACCAGCCCTGAGACTTTCATTTTTCATTATTCATTATTCATTATTCATTCAAAGACATGTCTGACTATAAACACACCTTAAACCTGCCCCACACCGAATTTCCCATGCGCGGCAACCTGGCTCAGCGCGAGCCCGAGATGCTGAAGACCTGGGAAGCCAGCGGGCTCTACCAGAAAATTCGCACTGCCAGCGAAGGCCGGCCGACGTTTGTGCTGCACGATGGCCCGCCGTATGCCAACGGCGATATTCATATCGGCCACGCGGTCAACAAGATTCTGAAAGACATTATTATCAAGAGCCGCACGCTCGACGGTTTTAACGCGCGTTATGTGCCGGGCTGGGATTGCCACGGCCTGCCGATCGAACTCATGGTGGAGAAAAAAATCGGCAAGGCCGGGGTCAAGGTCGATGCCAAAACCTTTCGGCAGAAATGCCGCGAATACGCTGCCAAACAGGTCGATGGCCAACGCCGTGATTTCAAACGCCTGGGCGTGCTCGGTGACTGGGACACGCCCTACCTCACCATGGATTTTAAATTCGAAGCCAACATCGTGCGCGCACTGGGCAAGGTGATCGAAAACGGTCATCTGCACAAAGGCAGCAAGCCGGTGCACTGGTGCCTGGATTGCGGCTCGGCACTCGCCGAAGCCGAAGTTGAATATAAAGACAAAGAATCGCCCGCAATCGATGTTGCGTTCCGCGCGGCCGATAACAAACAGTTTCTCGATGCATTCAAGTGTGACAAAGGCGAAGGCGATGTCGCCGTCGTCATCTGGACCACCACACCCTGGACCCTGCCCGCCAACCAGGCCGTGGCCCTGCATCCCGAGTTTGAATACCAGCTGATCCAGGTGCACAGCGATAACGGCGCCATGCGGCTGGTGCTGGAAACCACGCTGGCAGACGCTGCGCTTAAGCGTTATGGATTCGATGATCACACAGTACTGGCGCAGTGCAAAGGCAGTGCGCTGGAAAACCTGATGCTCAAGCACCCGTTTTACAGCCGGCAGGTGCCAGTCATCCTGGGCGATCATGTCACCACCGAAACCGGTACCGGCGCGGTACACACTGCACCCGGTCACGGCCAGGACGACTTTGTAGTGGGCAACCGTTACGGGCTTGAAGTCTATAACCCGGTCGGTGGCGACGGCGTGTTTTTACCCGACACCGAACTGTTTGCCGGTTTGCATGTAAATAAAGCCAACGATGCGATTCTTGACGCCCTGCGCAACAACAACGCCCTGCTCAAACTGGCCAGACTGAAACACAGTTATCCGTGCTGCTGGCGCCACAAAACACCGATCATTTTTCGCGCCACGCCGCAGTGGTTTATCAGCATGCAGCAAAATAATTTGCGCAAACAGGCAATGGCGGAAATCGACAAAACTGAATGGCTGCCCGACTGGGGCCGTGCGCGTATCGAAGGCATGGTCAAGGGTCGACCGGACTGGTGCATCTCGCGCCAGCGCACCTGGGGTGTGCCGATTACATTATTCGTCCACAAGGAAAGCGGCGAATTACATGCCGACACTGCCAGCCTGATCGAACAGGTTGCACAGCGCATCGAACAAAACGGTATCGACGCATGGTTCGAACTTGATATAGCCGAGTTGCTCGGCAAAGAGGCTGCGCAGTACGACAAGGTCAGTGACACCCTCGATGTCTGGTTTGACTCCGGCGTTACCCATAGCTGCGTGCTGGGTAAGCGTCGTGATTTGAGTTTTCCGGCCGATCTTTATCTCGAAGGCTCCGACCAGCACCGCGGCTGGTTCCAGTCATCATTACTGACCTCAGTCGCGATGAATGGCGTTGCGCCTTACAAATCAGTATTGACGCACGGTTTCACTGTTGACGCACAGGGTCACAAGATGTCGAAGTCTCTGGGCAACGTGATCGCGCCGCAAAAAGTGGTGAATTCGCTCGGCGCCGACATTCTTCGCCTGTGGGTCGCGAGCAGTGATTACAGCGCCGAGATGACGGTGTCGGATGAAATACTTAAACGTGCCGCAGACTCGTATCGACGCATTCGTAATACCGCGCGCTTCCTGCTCGCCAATCTCAACGGTTTTGATCCGACGCAGCACCAGCTCAAACCCGAAGCCATGCTGTCACTTGATCGCTGGGCGGTGGCACGTTGTGCGAAGTTACAACAAGACATCATCGAAGCGTACAAAACCTACAGCTTCCACGTGATCTATCAAAAACTGCATAACTTCTGTTCGGTTGACCTGGGCGGTTTTTATCTCGACATTATCAAGGACAGGCAGTACACCACGCAGGCAGACAGTGTTGCGCGGCGCTCTGCGCAAACCGCGTTGTATCATATCGCCGAGGCCATGTGCCGCTGGATGGCACCTATCCTGAGTTTTACTGCCGAAGAAATCTGGCAGCAAATACCGGGTGAGCGCGGTGAGTCTGTGTTGCTTGAAACCTGGTATAGCGATTTGTTCGAACTCGACAGTAACGATACGATGAATATGGACTTCTGGTTGCGCGTGCTGGAAACACGCGGCGCAGTCAGCAAACAGCTTGAAGCCTTACGCGCAAGCAACCAGATTGGATCATCTCTGGACGCCGAAGTCACATTGTATTGCAACGGTTCTCTGCAGTCCGACCTGAACAAACTCGAAGACGAACTGCGTTTTGTTCTCATTACATCGGAAGCAGGCACGCAATCGCCGGAAGCAGCCAGTGAAGGATCCAGCACAGTCAAACTCGACAGTGGCGAAACACTGCGTATTTATGCTCGCGCCTCAGCGCATGAGAAATGCATACGCTGCTGGCATCACCGCGCAGACGTTGGCACTCACAGCGAGCATCCCGAGCTATGCGGACGCTGCGTGGATAATGTTAGCGGTAGCGGCGAACAACGCCGCTTCGCCTGAGACCTATGATGAAATGGTATGGACTCAGCCTGCTGGTCATTGTGCTTGACCAGTTGAGCAAACAGTTTGCCGAAGCACAACTCGTATATCACAAGTCGATCGCCGTGTTCCCGGGATTTAATTTTACCCTGATGTATAACGAAGGTGCGGCGTTCAGTTTTCTGAGCGATGCCGGCGGCTGGCAACGCTGGGTCTTTACCACGCTTTCGTTGGGCGTCAGTATCGTTCTCATAGTCTGGATAAAACGCCTCGATAGCGACAAACGCATTCTTGCGGCCGGGCTAGCATTGATTCTCGGCGGCGCTATCGGCAATGTTATAGACCGCATTCTGTTTGGCCATGTCATCGACTTCATCGACGTTTACTACCAGTCAAGTCACTGGCCGGCATTCAATATTGCAGATTCCGCGATTGTGCTCGGCGCCTGCCTGCTGATACTGGATATGTTTCAGGAACACAAAACCAATGGCTGAACAAATAAATATGCAGAGCCTGGTGCTACTGCATTACAGCATCGAACTAATTAACGGTACGCAGATTGAAAGCAGTTTTGATGATGACCCTGTTGAAGTCAGGATGGGACGCGGTGACCTGACCGAAGGCATGGAACTGGCCATCTTCGGACTCAAGGAAGGCGACAAACAAACATTAACACTAACGCCTGAACAGGGCTTTGGTGTACGTGATGAAGATAATATTCACGACATGCCGTTGTCGGATTTTCCCGAAGAGCTCAAACCCGAACCCGGACTGACGTATATGTTCGGCACACCTGAAGGCGATGACATCCCCGGAACCGTGCAGTCGATCCATGGCGACATGGCCGAAGTTGACTTTAATCACCCGCTTGCCGGGCAGTCACTGGTATTCAGTGTAGAGATTCTCGGCATTAACAATGCGCAAGCGCATATACACGAGGACTCCTGAAAATGGACGTCTACCTGGCTAATCCACGTGGATTTTGCGCGGGTGTTGACCGTGCAATCGAAATTGTCGAACGCGCACTGGATATTTTCGGCGCGCCTATTTATGTGCGCCACGAGGTGGTACACAATAAATACGTCGTCAACGACCTGATCAACAAGGGCGCTGTATTTGTTGAAGAGCTCGACGAAATCCCTGACGATGCCACGGTTATTTTTAGTGCGCATGGTGTATCGCAAAGTGTGCAACGTGAAGCCGCGTTACGTACCTTGCGCGTGTTTGATGCCACCTGTCCGTTGGTGACCAAGGTACACCTCGAAGTCGCACGGCATGCGAAACAAGGTGACGATGTTATTTTAATTGGCCATGCCGGACATCCCGAAGTCGAAGGCACACTTGGACAGTATGAAAAAAATGCAACGGGCAGCATTCGCCTGGTCGAATCGACAGGCGATGTCGATTTATTGCGAGTAAACGATGACAGTAAACTTGCCTATGTTACCCAGACCACGCTTTCAGTAGATGACACACAGGAAATCATCAACCGACTCAAACAGCGCTTTCCAGGTATCAAAGGTCCACGCAAGGACGATATTTGCTATGCAACCCAAAACCGGCAGGATGCGGTGCGCGAGCTTGCACAAAAAGTAGACTGCGTGCTGGTGATTGGCTCTGCAAACAGTTCGAATTCAAACCGTTTGCGCGAGCTTGCCCAAAAGCAGGGTGTTGATGCCTATCTCATAGATGGCGCCGAGGACATCCTTGATTCGTGGCTGCGCGATAAACATTCCGTTGGTGTCACAGCTGGCGCGTCTGCACCCGAACTGCTGGTGCGTGAGGTGATGAATTGCCTGCAACAAAAACACAATGCCACAGTTCATCTGGATGATGGCAATTCTGAATCGGTGCGTTTTCAGTTACCCAGGGAACTCAGAAAACAATAAAGCACAAATTAAAAAGGCCTGAATATTCAGGCCTTTTCAAGATTAACAAACCACGGTTTTTACCAGCAGGCAGCCGGTGTTTTTATACCTGACGAACTCAGTGTCAGCACAGTACAGTCACCCGCACTCGTCGTAGTATCGTTCACCTGGGCCCTGCCAGCGACTGCTGTTGCGGTGGTAGTGAAACCGGTCAACAAATTGGGCGATGTAATACTGAGGGTATACAGCCCGTCATCTGAAGTCGTGCTGACATTCAGCCCCGCCGCACCCAGCGACGTAGTGTAGGTGTTGTTTTGTAGATAGAAGCGTTCTTCGCGGTCTACCAGCCGGGTCAGCGCTACCTTGGCATCTGCGCGTCGCGATTTTTTCATATAGCTATCATAACTCGGATAGGCTATCGCACTGATGACGCCGATGATCGCAACGACGACCATCAGTTCGATGAGCGTAAAGCCCCGAGATTTTTTGCTGGTTATAATCATGGTTCTATCCTGTCCAGTTGTAATCAAACTACTGTTGCTCAACTTCATACCAGTAGGTCTTCTGCACTTTAAATAAATCACCCGTATTCTGCAATTCAGTACCCACTGCTACTGCACTGCCGCCTTCAGTCACGATCACCGAAGGTGATGGCGGGATACCACCACGTTTCAGCAAGGTTTTGCGGTCTTCACGTGTCTTGCTAACCGTGCCTGACAGATTATAGGTTGGCGTACCGTCAGTGACATTGACGAAATACAGCGCGCCTGTACCTGCCTGGGGTATGCAGCTGTTGGTGGCGGTCAGAATATTTTCCGGAATGAAAGTCGTGAGGATGCCTACACCATTAAGTATCAATGGCTCAGCCAGTGACTTCTCACCGATGAACGATCCATCAAGTTCTTCCAGTGAAATAAACCAGCCTTTTGCAGAACCCAGCGAAGTCGCCGCTGTTGCTTTCTGCGTGCTATTGCCCTGACCGATTATATTGCTGGTCGTGTCATACAAATTGGCTTCAGTCAGGGTGGTGTATTGCACACTACCAGAGACTTTTGGCGCACTGTATATAGCATCTTCACGAAGCATGTATATCCTGTCGTGGACATTCTTGTCGAGCGGACCTGCCCGATAACCGGTCGCACCCAGTATTGACAGATACGGCGCCTTGCCTGCCTGCACGATCAGCGCTACATCCGGCGGGTAATAGAACCGGCGTGTATCTGCCGGCGCGCTGTCCACCGCGAAATCTGCAATGCGGCCACCGGTAATAAGCGTAGCCAGGTCAGAGCTCGTATTACTCTCCTTGATATCAAAGCGCCATAACTGGCCACCCATGTCGCCCACATAGAGGTGATCGATAAAGCCACTACCGTTCACATCAAGCGGTTTCACGCGCGAGGGAATACTGTAGTCCATGTCAGTCAACTGCAGATCGGCAGTTGCATCCGGACCGGCACGCCAGAGCAATGCACCGGTTGCTGCATCGGCGATAAATACGCCGCGGCCAACCGTGTCTGCAGTACGCTCGGTAACAGCATCCTGGTTAACATCATAACCGCCACCGAATATCAGCACGGTTTTCTCAACGCCATTGAGCTTGAGTTTTTCAACATTCGGCGTTGACCATGTCTGGCCCAGTTCTGTGTAATCACCGGTACCGCCTTCAATTACCCAGCGCAGCTTTGGACTATTACGATCGGTGACATCAAGTGAATACATGTAGTTACCACCGCGACGCATACCAATGTAGAGGTAGACGTGCTCACTTGCACCCGAAATCGTGCCATCCTTGTTAGTGTCTTTCACCCAGGCTACCACGCTGCCGTCGAGGCCATATGACTTGGGGCTGCTGCCGTTGTCATCAAATATTACGCTCAGGTTAGGCAGTAATTCTTTGGGTATGAAAGAGAAATACTCCGTACCCGTCTGCGTATTCACAGCGTGCAAATAGCCATCATTGGTTGCGATATAAGCCACCAGGTCTGGATCATTCTCGCCATCACCGTCACTGTCAGTCGCCAGCTGGCCATACTGCACCAGTGCAGGTTCAGCATGCAGCGGGTCGCCGATCTGCAGACGTGCATCGGTCAAATCCCCATTCAGATTGGTATCCTGTATATCCAGACCCATGGTCCAGTCGAGCAGGCTCTCGCGGTAAGGGATCGTGGGGATAAAGTCAGGCTTGCCAACAATATCCAGCATGGCTGTCTGTAATAAGCGCGTTGCTCTTGTCCAGCCTGTTGGTTGACACTGTCAGGCTCTGTTTCGCTGTCGGCGGTGTCAGCACCCCGCTGGCGCTGCTGTAATTATCCGGATAGGTATACACATTACGCGTGTTTGTCAGGTGCTGTGCCGATCCACCTATGCCTACTTCGGGCCCATCGGGTGAAGCGGTTGGCGTCCAGTAGCTGACCACTCCGTTATCAAAGAAACCGGTGGTAGGGTTCACCGCAGGATTACCCAGCTTGTCAGCAATAAAGGGCAGTTTTTCAGTGGTGTTGCCATCGCCGTCAGCGTCGGTAGTATCAATCGCAAAATCAAGTTTGTATTTCTTGAAGTTGCCACTCCAGTGCGGGTTGTTAGACGGCTTGAACAAGGTGAAATACAGGTCGCTCAAGTGTGTCGAACGGTTGAACGCATTCACAGACACCGCCGGTGACGAGAAGGTACTGTCAATTTCCAGCACCTGGGTCACGATGTTTGAAAACGCCGCTGTCAATGAAAGTGCATCCTTGACCGGATAGTAGTCACCTACGCCAGTAGCAGACTTACTCGCCTGCGCGGTGGCTTTAAGCAGTGCCTGGTCAGACTCAAGACCAATAGTGAAGGTCGAAATAAACTGGTCACCACTGACGGTTGTATTCTGGTCAGTAGAGCCTATCTCTGCTGCGATTTCATCCAGGCAGTTACCGCTACATCCGCCAGTGAGTCCAATCCTGGAACGTCGTGTTGAATTCACATCATCTGAGGTGGGTTCACCGTCTGTCAGCAGCACAATAAAGTTTTTCTGACATTCACCAATGATAGGCGATTTATAATTCGGCCCACCCGAGGGTGTTCTGGAATCAGGGTGACTGGGCTTAGATGTCACAGCCGTTGAACCGGCCGTGTTCTGACCCCTGGAAGTAAGGCCATAGTCGACCGGATCGCCCTGCATGTACGAGACAGCCTCGTAATATGTTTCAGATAACGGGGTATTACCATCGTGAAACATCAGGCCCAGCTCGTAGAGGAAATCCGGCCTGGTTGCACTGATTTCGCCCATCGGGGTAACCACCATGCCGCCATCACCACCTTCGTCGTACCGCATCAGTCCAATATTGATGCCCGAGGCGCTGTTGATTACATCCGTCAGCGCATCCTGCATGACTTGAAGGCGTGTACCCAGGATAGTGGTTTCAGACACCAGGTAATTCAGGTAATGGCCGGTGTAGATAGATTCGCTCGAACCGGTGCCGCCCCAGTTGATCCGGCCACCTGAGCCTGACTTCCAGCCGTTTTCACCCGTATTATCCGTTGCATAGGGCTCGCCGTCACTGGTGGCTTCACCGTGCACGCCCTGGTCAGCGCGACATTCGACCGGCTGAGTTAGCCTGTTATCATCAATACCGTTGACCGACCGCCATCTTGTTGAGCCCCACGACAGACGGTACTGTGCAATACGGTCAGTGTAAAAACCGGTATTCGACAGCGGATTGACCGCATTATCACACTTGAACGCAGTAGCATTAAACTGGTCTCGCGTGGTGATATCATAACCGAACATTGGGCCGAAACCCTGGCAGTACATCTGCGGGCCGGTGTAGGTCGTGCCGGTGACATCCCTGCTATTAAAATTGATTTGCGTATAAAGCCGGGTGGTATCAAAACAGCCGGCATAGACGCCTGCGGGGTTATAGGGCGGCAAGCTGGTTACCATCGCATCCATACTGCCGGACGTATCAAGCACAAATAATATGTTAGCGCGTGATGTAACCGCACTGGTGCTGGACGTCGAGCCGGTATAGATCTCGATATCATCTGCCACTACCGGTACGCATGAAAATGCTCCATATAACATACCGATGAGTGCAAATTTTAATTTAATGCCGACAGGTTTCATGATAACCACCTCGTAAATGTTTGCGCACCAAGCCTGACACGCAATCTGTAATCTATTGTATTCAACGAATCAAAAAACGCCTTACCACTTGATCCGGGTTACTTTTGTGTGCTCTCTGTCAATAAACACAGTCGCTGATTGACCAATTCGACCAGCGGCTTTTTTCAGAGGCACTTCAACATTTTTTTCGTAAGCGCGCGTTTCAGGCGTAATTGCAACTTTCAGCTCTTCGCAAAAGTCGCAAATTTTGCCCTGCACAAATCCGGTCATATCATCATTCAGGCTGATGCGTAGCGATTCTGTTTCCATTGCATCTTCCAGCAAAGTCACTGGGCCCGCGTTTGCAGTAGCGATGAACAATAACTGCGCGAATATAAAATTGAGTATCTTGTTTTTCATAGCATCACCGTTGATAGAATTAAATTTCCGGGCACGCGGCTGCAGGAAAGCGCACGCCCTGTGCCTGTACTGAAGTCGCTGAACCTGTTGTGGTCTGACCAATTGAGCGCACACTGAATGAATTCATCGAGAACCCTTTGCCCTCTTCCAGGCTGCTACCCACCTGCTTTGCACAGTCGTCCCAGGTAGTCACTGATGATGCAGCAATATCAAGACCGACGGGTGCGTATGTTATCGCCTGTTCATAACCGGCAAGCGTAGAGTCAGAGACAAACTTCTGGTAATCATTTGTATTGAGTGGATCATTCAGCGATGCTGCTATATCAATGAGTGATTGCGCAGCTTCAAACGCCGTGTTGCGTTGCTGGGCATTACTCGCCACTTTTAATTCCAATGACGAACTCTGCATGGATGCAACACCGATGAGTGTCAGTACGATGAGCAGCACCAGCGACATCACTAATACCGCACCCTGTTGTCTGTTTGAATAATTCATGTCATTAACCTCCCGAGGCAGCCAATTCGTCCAGTCGAATAGTGTTTCTCAGATTTATAATGCCTGAGAACAACTTGCGGTAGTAACCATCACTCGGCGTAGTCACGGCGTTACCCGCAATAGTAAATGTCTGCACAGATGATATATCTCGATCTTCTCGCTCCGAACGCATCAATATCCATATCTTTACCGATCTGACGCGCGACCAGTCCTTGTTGGCGGTTCCCGGGTATGTCGGAATGTTATCTGCTGCCACATAGGAGTCAGGAAAAGCGCTCGGCGTTGCCGAGGTGGTAACACCAAACTGCAACTGCATGTCCTCAACACCTGACAACAGCACCTGGTCATTCATCGCCGGACCGGATTCAAGCTCTGCACGGCGTAGCGACGGTACGCCATCGCCCACTGCATCAGTGTAATCGCTTACATAATATAGATGCCCCACCAGCCTGTGGTTGCTGGATGCCCCGGTCGGATTATTCACCGGGTGCCAGCTATGCTGACTTTCCCATTTATAGGTTTCGTAAGTGGGTATCACCGAACCCACGAAAAGGCCACCCGCTACGGTATTGCTTCTTACATAAGTAATGCTGGCTGCCAGTTGATCGTCCTGGATACGTGTCGGGTCTGCATAATGCACACCCAGCATGTCGGTATTTGATTTGTAGCCTTTGCTGGCGCAGGTACCGCTGTAATCGGCGCCGTCGATAATGGCATTGTCATCTGAAGCTACCATCGGCTGGTCGAGCGAGGTATACCACTCGTTGACACAGTCATCCACCGCCAGTGGCAACTTGTCTGTTACATCGCAACTCGCATCATACGACCCGCAGTGAATCGTTCTCGGCATATTATTTCTGCCAAATACACCCGCATGGCGTAAATCGTAACCGATGGTTTCCATCACAAAACGTGAATCGAATAACAGCTGCATCTGGTCTTCCCAGGCGCGCTGCGTATCACGGCTGTTGATATAGAGGCTCAATACGCCACCGATAATGATAATGCCGATCAGCATCGCCAGCATCAGCTCGATCAATGAGAAACCTTTGTTGTACTTGATTAACATGTTATACCACCACAGATGTTGGCTGTTGCGGAGTAAGTCTGGTTAGTCGCAGAACCATCCCGGTTCTGCCGAGGCTCACGCCAGTTCACAGTCACTGTTACGGTGGACACACCCTGCCCAGGAACTGCAGGCAACACCACCACAATACTGCCGTTTGTGTTGACAGCGTCTGGTGGCAGAGCTTCAACAAGGCCCTGCTTCCATTGAAATACATCGTACTCGGCTAGCTGTACAGGGGTACATGTCGTGACCGTACCAGTGAGGTCATCACAGCCATGGTTCGTGCCAGCGTCTCCGGTAGCACTGATGTACGACGACAGTACTGTTTTGTTAGTGCGAATGCGCTCCATTATTTCTTCCGCCTTGACCACGGCGACTGAGCGCCAGGTCGCAGTCTCACCCGCGCGGATGGCCATGGTTTGCATAGAAGCAATGCCCAGCATACCGACGGACAGCACCAGAAATGCAACCAGTGCTTCAATCAGGCTGAAGCCTTTCTGTGCGGAAATTTTCTGTATGGATGCTTGCACGATTTACCTCATACCTGTCTATGGACAGGAAACAATTTTAGATTCCAGCCTGGTTGAACGCACTCTGCCAGCTGCATTCAAGCTCACGCCACGCGCAACAACATTGCCCGCCGCATTTTTCAGACCGCGATCATCACAAATACTGAAGACACCTGACTGGGTGGCACCCACCGAAGTCTTGGGCACACCGCGCGAGGTGAAAGACACAAAATTGGTAATCGATGCATCCTGCGGTGTGACTGTCACCAGGTTGCCTGCAACACCTTCATACACGCGCAACAAATCGCCATCATTGGCCGAGCTGTATTCGCCAACAATACCGTCGTTATCGATGAACGCTATCCAGCCATCTTCCCAGCCAGCAGCGGTGGAACACGCCGGCGGGGTTGCAGTGGGATTGCTGCTTTTGCAGACCGTGGCCCGGGTGCCCTGCTTGATGGCTTCACTGCGCGCAATCTGTAACGCCGACACCAGGTCATTGGTGTTACTCACCATGCGGTTACCCTGAAAATAAATATTCAGCTGTGGTACACCGACAGTCAGCACGATCGCCAGCACGGCGACCACCGTCATCAGTTCGATCAGGGTATAACCCAGGGAATCATGGAGTTTCGTTTTCATGCCCATAATTTAAGTCCAGCAAATTAACAAGACCACATCAAGTGGGATGGATAGAGCGATATCTGCAGACAAGCGGTTAATTTTTCTACCTAAGTTGCCTTGCGGCCCCGGCCGGCGATGAAAATCTGACACCTATTCAGGATTTCAACACGGGCTGACTGATAGTAGACAAGCCCGTGGTAAATACAACCAGATACAAATATGAAAGGATTATTGGTAGGATGTCGCCGATAAGGCCACCAGGCCTGCTTATACAGGCAAATAGCATGAATCTGGACAAAGTCCCCCCTGGCGATAAAGCCCCCGATGAATTCAATGTCATTATCGAAATCCCGGCCCACAGTGACCCGGTGAAATACGAAGTCGACAAGGAAACCGGCGCCATGTTTGTCGACCGATTCATGAGTACGGCCATGCATTACCCCTGCAATTACGGGTATGTGCCCCACACACTGTCGAAAGACGGTGACCCGGTCGACGTGCTGGTCGTCACACCCGTACCGCTGATTACCGGCTCGGTCATCGTCTGCCGACCGGCGGGGGTGCTGAAAATGACCGATGAGTCCGGCGACGATGCAAAAATACTCGCGGTCCCGATCGACAAGTTATGCAAATCCTACCGAAACGCCAAAAACATCGGCGACATGCAGCCCATGCTGCTCGACCAGATCGCTCACTTTTTCGAGCACTACAAGGACCTCGACGAAGGCAAGTGGGTACGGGTTGAAGGCTGGGGTGACATCGACGAAGCCAAGGCCGAAATCATGGCCAGTATCGCCATGTACAGGGACGCACCGGTAAAACCGCATTTCTAGCTGAACAATGGAATGGTGCCGGAAAGAGGAATCGAACCTCCGACCTTCTCATTACGAATGAGCTGCTCTACCAACTGAGCTATTCCGGCATTAGCCGTGTTTTATCGCGGCGGGCAGTATAGCAAACCTCCCTGTTCAGTGAAGCGCCGCCATGGTGTACGCAGAAGCATCGCAGAACGTGGCCTGCCCCATGACAATTTCTGTCATGAGTTGCGCCGACGCCGGGCCTAGCACGATGCCATTGCGGTAGTGTCCGGCGTGGATATACAGGCCTTCGATTTCATCGTGTGCACATACGTAAGGTATACCGTTTTGCGTTCCCGGGCGCAGGCCGGCCCAGTGCCGCTCGATGGGGACGTCACCGAGCAGCGGTATCAGGCGTGAAGCATCTGCGCTTAAGGCCTGCTGTGCACCCGCACTTGTCTGTTTTTCAAAACCTGTTCTTTCCAGGGTGCTGCCCGCCAGCACATGCCCGTCCTGGCGCGGAATAATATAGTGCCCATGCGAAAGCACGATAGTACGCACTCGGCCCGGTTCGCCGCGATACATAATCATCTGGCCTTTGACCGGCTCGACATCCAGACTGCCATGCGCGCCCAGCACGCGCGCACTCCACGCACCGCTGGCCACGATCACCCGCTCAGCGAGTATTTTCTGCTGTGGAGTCTGCACCCCGCATGCTTTCCCGTTGTTGAGCAGGATTTCGCTGACTTCAGTCTGTTCGATAAATGAAATGCCGGCATGCTGCAAACTGCCGCGCAGGGCCTTAACCAGTTTCGGGTTGCGTATCTGTTTGATATCAGGCATCCACATCGCGCGCTCGATATCGGGGTGCAGCGCGGGTTCGATCTCGGCCAGACGCTGCCGGTCTTCGATGAGTTCCATTGGCACCTGCCAGGCCTGCGCCCAGGCGCGCGCGGATTCATATTCGTCAACATCGGTATACAGCATGCCACTGGTGATAAGCTCACAGTCAACGCCACTGTCCTGTTGCAGCGCTGCTGCCAGCACGGGGTACAGCTGCTTGCTGCGCTGCGCCAGCCGGTTCACCGAATCTGCATAGCGCCATGGATACAGCGGTGAAATTATTCCGCCACCCGCCCAGGACGATTCACCACCCAGGTTGCCGCGTTCGATCACCAGCACATCCAGACCTGCCTGGTGCAGCGACCTCGCGGTGAGCAGGCCAATTACGCCACCGCCAATGATTATGCAATCCGGCATGTCACAACTCTTTGCAATAAAGTGAATCTGCTGAGCGAAGAACTCGTCAGCCTGAAAGAAAAATGCCCACACATGGTGCGGGCAAGTTTACGCTAGCAGGAAAGCTCCGGGCAAGCTGTCACTAGCCACCACCGGAACAATTAGACGACGCCTGAATCTCCTGTGGTGCCTGGTCAATATATTTTTCACAATAACAGCGATGTTCGCCTTTCGACCACATCTTGCCGCACACACCCAGCATTTTTGCGGTGATTTCAGCATTGATCTCCTGCTGCTTGAGTTTGCTGGCGGCGATGGCAGCCTCTTCTTCTTTTTTCTTCTGCTCCAGCTTCAGGCGTTCTTTTTCGGCTTTTTTAGCTGCTGCAACCTCAGCCAGGTGTTTGCGTTCTTTTTCCAGCTCGATATTTTTACGCCGATCACGTTCCTTGCTCACGAGTGCGATCATGTTGTTATTAGCCCTGGCTTTTTCACTTTGAGAATTACAGTTATATTCGAGCTTCTTGATGGTCTCAAAACCTGCCGGCGGCTCCAGCACACACTTCCTGGCCACCGGCGCTGCAACAACGGGTGCAGGCACTGCAACGGCTTTCGCCACTGTAGCTGCTGGCAACGGTGCAGGTGCATTTTTGCTGGCAAGAATGGCGACCATTTCGGGAAAATCAGAGAGATCGTAATTGACCGTGATTGTGGTTCTGAACGGCCTGATAACAAAAGTCAGGCGTTCACCGGCCTGCAGGGCATTGAGCGTATCCTGGTTAAGGCGCATGCTAAATGTGCCCCTGGCGCCGTTATTTTCACAAATGTTTTTTTGAACTGACAGGCCCTGCTGCAAAAACCGCGCATGTCTGTCCTGGTGACTTAAACACCACTGGAACAATGGCAGTCGCTGGCCATCGATCTGTACATCTTCTACTGCAAACTGATCATAATGCTTGGCGCTTGAGGGGTTATCTGTACTGCTCTCACTCAGCATCAGGTTGATCGACTTACCATCAAACTGCAGATGATAATACGTACCTGCATCTTTATTATCCAGCGCAGACTTGACCGCGACATCGTCGTTATATTTCCACAGCACGCTGGCACCAAAGCTGATGTCCAGGGATTTGGAAAATGGATTGAGGTCGCTGCGCGCTGACAGTTGTGTAGAAGCCAGCACGAGCAGGCCAATTAGGATCAATTTTATCTTATGCATAAACCTTATGAATCTATATGTGCGTTGAAACACCTCGCGCCACAACATGACGCGCCCCGCATACCAAAGGTATAGCACAAGATCAGCAGTTTTCATTTTCTTGCCGTATTCAACGCGTGTATGAACACGCTTGAAGGCTCCGATTGCGGTAAAATCGGCAGCCATGAACATCATTATCAATGGCGAACACCGCCCCCTCGAACCCGGCACCAGTCTCGATGAGCTGGTTCAACTGCTTGATTTGAAAGGCAAGAGACTTGCTATCGAAGTCAACCAGGAAATCGTACCGCGCGGCCAGTTCGAACATTTCAAGCTCTCCGACAATGATCACGTGGAGATTGTCCACGCTATCGGCGGCGGCTGATTCATTCACCAGTACAGACTCGGGCAATCCCTATGGCTAGCACAGCAGAATCTATTCACACTCACACCGGCAGCACTGACTCGCCACTTGTTATCGCGGGCACAGCCTACCGCTCACGCCTGCTGGTCGGCAGCGGCAAATACAAAGACCTGGAAGAAACCCGCCTGGCCACCGAAGCCAGCGGCGCAGAAATTATCACCGTGGCAATACGCCGGACCAATATCGGGCAGAATCCCGACGAACCCAGCCTGCTGGACGTGATATCGACTGATGATTACACCCTGCTGCCCAACACCGCCGGCTGTTACACCGCGCAGGACGCAGTGCGCACCTGCCGGCTGGCGCGTGAACTGCTGGACGGCCACGAGCTGGTCAAACTGGAAGTGCTGGGTGATGAAAAAACCCTGTTCCCCGATGTCACCGCCACCCTCGAAGCTGCAGAAATTCTTGTCAAAGACGGTTTCAAGGTGATGGTCTACACCAATGATGACCCGCTGATTGCTAAGCGCCTCGAAGACCTCGGCTGTGTTGCGGTGATGCCGCTGGCCGCGCCGATCGGTTCCGGGCTTGGCATCCGCAATCCCTATAACATCCTCACCATCGTCGAAAATGCAAATGTCCCTATCCTGGTGGATGCCGGTGTCGGCACAGCTTCCGACGCGGCGATTGCCATGGAACTCGGCTGCGATGGCATTCTTATGAATACCGCGATTGCCGCTGCGCGCAACCCGGTGTTAATGGCCTCGGCGATGAAGCACGCCGTGATCGCCGGACGCGAAGCCTTTCTTGCCGGCCGCATGCCGCGCAAGCGCTTTGCATCTGCCTCGTCACCTGTCGACGGCATGTTCTTCTAGGCAGTGGCCGTTACTCTCAACGGCTGCACACGACTGCGCTAAACATACTATGGAAAACCGCCGCACGATTCGCAGTTATGTATTGCGACAGGGCCGACTCACACCCGGGCAACAGAATGCACTCGACCAGTACTGGTCGCTTTACGGCGTCGATTTCTCTGCGACACCGCTTGCGCTTGATACATTGTTCGGTCGCACCGCGCCAGTCACGCTGGAAATCGGCTTTGGTGACGGCGCGTCATTATTACAGCAGGCCATGCAGCACCCCGAGCGCAACTTCATCGGTATAGAAGTACATCGCCCCGGCGTGGGCCGACTGCTCAGCCGCTGCCATGAGGCCGGCCTGGGCAACCTGCGCGTGATCAATCATGATGCCGTCGAAGTTCTGAACCAGCAGATCGCAGATAACAGTCTCGACTGCGTGCAGCTGTTTTTTCCCGATCCCTGGCACAAGAAGCGGCATCACAAGCGCCGACTGTTACAACCGGCGTTTGCTGCAGTTGATCCTGCGCAAGCTCAGTCCCGGTGGCCAGTTTCACATGGCAACCGACTGGCAGGCGTATGCAGAACATATGCTTGCAGTGATGGAGGCTGCGCCAGGCTTTCGAAATATTTCAGGCAAGTTTCACTACACGCACAACCAGGGACGGCGGCCGCCCACCAAGTTTGAACAGCGTGGTCAGCGTCTCGGTCACGGCGTGTATGATTTAGTCTATGAAAAAGTCTGAACGCAGTGTTGATTAGTTGAAATAATCAGGCAGCAGGTTCTTCGATCGGTTTGGCTACGCGCAAGGGGCAGGTTTCGGCATGATTGTCACCCAGCTTGTCCCAGGCATAATTAAACGCCTGGGTGCGCAGGCGGAAGAACCTTTCCTTGCCGTGGCTTTCTATAAACCCGGTGCGTAACAGAATATCCATGATCTGTTTTTTGGCACGGGCAATTAATAATTCTATGCCAAGTGACTCAAGCCGGGTGGCGAGTTCGTGCAGCATTTCCTCACCCGTGGCATCCACTTCATTAATGCCCTCGGCATCGATAATCACAAATTTCAGCGCCGGCTTACGCGCCACGCCTTCGAGCACGGTGTCAACAAAATAACCCGTGTTGGCAAAATACATCGGGCCGTCAAAACGTATTACTGAAATATTTTCACAGGTGTGCAGGCGCCGCACCTTGGCATCACGCAGGGTGCCATCAGGATCGCGTGACAAAATTGAAATGCGCGGTCGCATGGTGCGAAACAGAAACAGCCCCAGTGATAACACCACGCCGACAACAATCCCGGTTTCGAGGTGAGGCGCAACGATCAGGGTAAGAACAAAAGTCACTATTGCGACCATGCCATCGTGCGGCTGTACGCGCCAGGCAGATATGATCGGCTGGACTTTTATCAGGTTGATCACTGCCATCATAATTACCGCCGCCAGCGTGGCCTGTGGTAAATGATGCAGCAGCGGCGTCAACCACAACAAGGTTGCGCCGACGACCAGCCCGGTAACCACGGCAGAAAAACCGGTAATCGCACCGGCATTGATATTCACCGCAGAACGCGAGAATGAACCGGAAACGGCATAACCCTGAAACAGACCGGAGACAATATTGCCCATGCCCTGGCCAATCAGTTCCTGGTTAGCATCGAGTTTCTGGCGAGTGCGCGCTGCCATCGCCTTGGCGATGGATATCGCTTCCATGAAACCGACGATGGAAATAATCACTGCGGTGCTGGCCAGCTGGGTCAGTACCTGGGTGTTCAGGCCGGTGGGCAACTCTGGCAGGGTTAATCCCGCGGGCACCACGCCGACCACGCTGCCGCCATTTTTTTCAAAGTCCGTCCACCATGCAATCAGCGTGGTAACACACACCGCTACCAGCACATTGGGTGCCTGCGGGATAAATTTGCGCATCACGATCATGATACCCAGCGCCAGTAGCCCCATCACAAAGGTGAGCATATGGGTATCGGTGGTGGCTGCCAGTATCACGCGCCAGATAGTTTCGTAATGATGATCGGACTTCTCTACCACTACACCAAACAGCTTGCTGAGCTGCGAGGTGCCGATGATGATCGCGGCAGCGTTGGTAAATCCGATCACCACCGGGTGTGACAGGAAGTCCACCAGCACACCCAGGCGTAACAGCCCGAGCGTCATCTGGAACACACCCACCATAATGGCCAGCGCTATCGCGTATGCCACGTAGGTCTCGGGGGTCAGGGCCAG
>CAWKAL010000072.1:0-60943 GCA_963847575.1 uncultured Gammaproteobacteria bacterium | reverse complement strand
CGTTTATATCAATTTGTATCGCGCCGCGGTTGTCGGTGGTTTGCAGGTTGTTCCTTAGCATCACCGCGTAGGTGGACTCGCCATTCTTGTAGATATTGTAGAACTCAAAATTCCCCAGGTAATCTTCGATATCGGGATTGTTGTCGTCAGCGTCTGATTCGGGGATGCGAACCCACGGCCGTACCACCGCAACATAATTCCCGCGACTGAACATGAGGGTGCCGACGACCCGGTTCCAGCTGCGCGACAGCGGATCGCTGCGTCCGTTCGACTGATGCACGATGCCGAGGCGAGCCTGGAAATTTCGCAGGCCGAACAGCTCGTAATGCGGATCCATCTTGAAACCCATCTCCGGTTCGTAATTGGTTTCTCTGAATGGTGTTGAAACACTTGAATTATAGGCCTGCCAGAAGGCGAGCTGGGTGTAGGCGAAGTAAAGACCGATACCGGTGTCGAAGAGGTCGCGTGAATATCGACCTGGAAGCTGAACTGGAACTTGACTTCTATGTGTCCATGGTGCCGCCCGGATCGATAAACTGCTCGAACGGATCCCGATTCGGTTTGGTATCATAAGACAGCGGTAGCAGATAATTGGGTCGGTAGGGCGCAAGCGTAAACGGGTTGACCTGGGCGGCTTCCGATAACTTGTTACGTTGGAGCAAGGCCTCGTCACTGGTTGTCTGGCGCTGACTAGTTTCGTCGTAACACCCCAGGCGCTCGAGATCATCTGTAATCTGCTCGCAGTCATCCACGCCAGCAGCGCTACGGTCGCTGCGCACACGCAGTACGTATGCAACACAGCGCAAGGCGGCCCGATAGAAGGAGTGTGAAGGTTAACGCATGCTATCCAGTCCTAGTTTGTGGATTCGAGCGAGATATAGAGCAGGTTGTCAAACCCGAGCACGGCCTGCAGTAATATCAGCAGGCCGAGACTGACCAGGTTATCCAGCGTAAGTAGTTGTTCCATAATGATCCAGGTTGGTTTCAGGGTTTGGTTATATTTATTTGAATTATAGACACACTGGTTTTGGGCAAAATGCCGGGCGCTGCTGGTCTGGGCGTCTATACTTGTGATGAAAATAAAAGCTGCAATCCTCGGGTATTTCCAGTCATGATGCAAACCTGTACGAGTCGAATCGCGCGTGTACTTTATCGTCTGCTGCTGTGCTCGGCGAGTCTTTATATGTTTGTGAGTCCGGCTTTCGCGGATTCCACCAACGACGGCTCTGATATCAAGGCCGATATTCGTTTTCTCTACGTACAGCCCGGCCAGACCCTGCACAATATCGTGCGCCGGCTTTATCCCGGGCAGGAGGCACGCTGGCCCCAACTTCGTCGTGACATCGTGCGACTCAATCCGTCGTCATTCGTCAATGGAAATGAATCCGGTATGAAGGCAGGCGTGCGCCTGACATTGCCCGCCAGGGAGGTGCCCGCAATTGCGCTCAAGCGCGTCGGTGACGTGGTGGCAGCCGTCGGGCAGGTGGTTGCCGTGGGCCCGACAAGGTGTCGCGTAAACTGAAAAGCGGTGAAGGCGTGTATGTTGGCGACAAGCTGATTACCGGCGAAGACGGTTTTCTGCGCCTGGCGATGATCGATAATGCCAAACTTGATTTGCGTTGTTTCAGTATCATGGTGATTGAAGAATACGCCATACAAAATACCGACCGACGCAGTATTCTCAAACTGCTGCAGGGCAGTTTACGCAAGGTCACCGGCGAAATCGGCAAACTGGCCGATGATGTTTATGAACTGCAAACACCCGTTGCCAGTGTCGGTGTGCGTGGAACCGAGTACGCCCTGCGCGTATTCCAGTCAAAAGGCTGTGGCGGCACGATTGATACCGATGATGATGGCCTGTTCCTGCAGGTAATCAAGGGCCTGGTGGATGTGAAGAATGAAGCCGCGACCACCGTGGTCGCCAAAGGCAATCAACTCTATATTCCCCTGCCTGATGCAGCGCCGGTCAAAAAAGACATTGACCCGCGCGTACTCGAACCGGCGCAGTCCGAAGCTGACGATGACGATGGTGTGAGCTGGTGGTGGTATGTGCTGGGTGTGGCGTTGATAGCGGTGGCGCTTTGAACAATGAACAATGAATAATGAATAGTGAATAGTGAATAGTGAATAGTGAATAGTGAATAGTGAATGAGCCCGCGGGTTTATACTGGCTTTATCCGTGGGGGCTGCCTGAAGCATGCTAATGTTTTCTGGATTACTTCAATAAAACATTTGCGTTATTTGCGGCCTGATTTTAATCTTTTGTTTCCAGCTTAAACACCATGCTTACTGCGAAGTGCTGCATTCGTTAGTGGCGTTTGCGGCCTCGGTGCTTATCGTTTTTATGTGTTCACACACGCTAGAATGTGGCAATGGATAAAGTCTTCAGAATTGACAAGTGGTTGTGGGCGGCGCGGTTTTTTAAAACCCGGCCGCTGGCGACGTGCGGCCGTCAGCGGGGGCAAGGTGCACCTCGGTGGTCAGCGGGTCAAGCCGGGGCGGACTTTAAAGGTCGGTGACAGCTTGCAAATCCAGCGTGCCGGTTTTGAGTATGATATCGAAGTGCTGGCGTTGTCGGATAAACGCGGGCCGGCGACAGCCGCTGCACAGCTGTATGCAGAAACCGAGGCGAGCATGCAGGCGCGCGAGAAATTGCGTGAAATCCAGAAACTGGCTGCGCTGGCGACACCACAGACCGAGGGCCGGCCGAACAAGAAACAACGTCGGCATATTATTCGATTCAAACAGGACAACTGATGCCGCGTCCCAAAACCCCTGAACTCACCGTCGATATTATTATTGAACTCATCGACCGGCCCGATCGCCCGATGGTGCTGATCGAACGTAAATATCCACCGCCCGGCTGGGCCATTCCCGGTGGCTTCGTCGATGTCGGTGAAACCGTGGAGCATGCTGCGCGCCGCGAAGCGCTGGAAGAAACCTGCCTCGATGTCGAGCTGAAGGTCTTGCTCGGCTGTTATTCTGACCCGGCGCGTGACCCGCGCGGCCATACCGTAGGCCTGGTCTATGTCGCACATGCCAGTGGCACGCCCGCTGCAGCCGATGATGCAGCCAGGCTGGCGATTTTTGATCCACGCAATATCGAGGTGCCGCTGGCATTCGATCATGGCGCAATCCTTGCCGACTATTTGCGCTATCGGGATACCGGGCATTTGCCATCGCTGTCGAAATAGCCTTAAAAATCACCATCCTTTGCTGTATAAGCTGCTGTTTTTTGTTATGATTTCGCCCCATGTCGATGCAGTCTCCTGCAGCGCCTGACTTCCCGCCCGCGATTGAGCTCCGGAGTTTGCAGATTTGAGTAACCGCACCTTGTCCATCGATGATCAGCTGTACGACTATATTCTGTCGGTCAGCGTGGATGAGTCTGAGCTGTTGTCGCAACTGCGTGCTGAAACTGCCAACATAGAATTCTCCGAAATGCAGATATCGCCCGAGCAGGGACAGTTTATGTCGCTGCTGGTAAAGTTGCTGGGCGCCACGCGCGCGATTGAAATCGGTACCTTCACCGGCTACAGCTCGATATGTATTGCCGGTGCACTGGCGCAAGACGGTACCCTGGTATGTTGCGATGCCTCCGCCGAGTGGACCCGCATCGCGCAAAAATACTGGGCGCTTGCCGGGCTTGAAGCACGCATCGATTTTCGCCTGCAAGATGCGCTTGTTACCCTGCGTCAGCTGCTCGATGCCGGTGAGGCCGGGCAATATGATTTTGTGTTTATTGATGCCGACAAACAGAATTACCAGCAGTATTACGAGCTGTCGCTCGAACTGGTGCGTCCCGGCGGATTAATTGCCGTCGACAACACGCTCTGGTCCGGTGATGTTGCCAATGCAGAGAATATCGAACCGAGTACGCGCGCGATTCGTCGTTTCAATGACCACATCAAACAGGATGCGCGCGTTATTAAAAGCCTGGTGCCGATTGGCGATGGCCTGACACTGTTACTGAAACCTGCATAATGATGCAAATACACAACTTACATTTACACGGAACAATTACATGCTAGGCTGGTTAAAAAATCGTGTGCGCAAAGCCACTGCCAGGGACGAAAAAAAAGGCAGGCGTAAACCAAAAACAAAGGCTGACAAAGTTACGCGAAGTGCACACCCGCCAGCGGTGTCAGCAAAGCAGGTACAACACCTCGAACACCTCAGGGTCATTCCCCGCGCCGAACACAGTATTTCACGCCAGCATATCGATGATTCCGCACTCAAGGTGCTGCACCGGCTCAACAAGGCAGGTTTCAAGGCCTGCCTGGTCGGTGGTGCGGTGCGTGATTTGCTGCTGCGGCGTACGCCCAAGGATTTTGACGTCGCCACCGACGCCACCCCTGAACAGGTGTCCGAACTGTTTCGTAACAGCCGTTTGATCGGGCGCCGGTTTCGGCTCGCGCATGTGCAGTTCGGCCGCATGATTATCGAAGTCGCCACCTTCCGCGCAGCACATGATGATTCGGCCTCTGCCAAACAGACCGATGAGGGCCGCATCCTGCGCGACAATGTCTATGGCGATATCGGCGAAGATGTATGGCGACGCGACTTCACCGCAAACGCACTGTACTACGACATTTCAAACTTTAGCGTGATCGATTATGTTGATGGCATGGAAGACATCCAGCAAAAACGCCTGCGCCTGATTGGTGATCCTGATACACGCTACCGCGAAGACCCGGTACGCATGTTGCGCGCGATCCGTTTTGCCGCCAAGCTGGATTTTACCATTGATGAAAGTTGTCGTGATTTTATTTATCAAAACGGTGATTTGTTAAAAGATATCCCTGCTGCACGGCTCTATGATGAAGTGCTCAAGATGTTTCATTCCGGTCATGCGATGGCGAGTCTTGAAAGTTTGCGTGAGTATAACCTGATGCAATATTTATTCCCGTCTGCGATGAAAGCACTGGACACTGATCCGGTGGCGAGCAAGTTTCTCGAACTGGCAATGCAGAGCACCGATGCACGCGTGCAGAAAGATTTACCGATTACACCGGCGTTCCTGTTTGCTGCATTGCTTTGGGCGCCATTGCAGGCGGCCGCACAAAAACGCGTCGATGAAGGCATGCCGTATTCGATTGCAATTCAGAAAGCAGCCACCAGCCTGCTCAGCGATCAGGTGCGTTACGTCTCGATACCGCGACGCTTTACCACGGTGATGCGCGATATCTGGGCGCTGCAAACCCGGTTTTCATATCGCAAGGGCAAGCGCATGGAAGCCGTGCTGGCGCATCCCAAGTTCCGCGCCGGTTATGATTTTTTGTGCTTGCGCGCGCAGGCCGGCGAGCCCGTCAAGGACGATTGTGAATGGTGGACGCAGAAACAGGTGGGCCATACTTCGATCGCGCAACAGCATGACGATGCGGATAATTCTGATGGTAGTAAACGCCGTCGCCGGCCACCGCGCAAACGCCGCCGGCGTTCATCGCCACCGAACACATGAGTGAGCCTGTGGCGGTTTTCGAGACCGTGTACATAGGTCTCGGCAGCAACCTCGAACAACCGAAACAGAATATCGCACGTGCTGTCGCCGAGTTAAAACAGCTGGAAGACACGCGCTATATTGCCGATTCCGGACTGTTTAGCAGCAAACCCATGGGGCCTCAGGACCAGCCCGATTACCTCAATGCCGTGGCGCAGCTTGAAACCCGGCTAGATGCGGCGCAATTACTCAGTCGTATGCAGCAGATCGAAAACCGCATGGGACGAACCCTTGGCGAGCACTGGGGGCCGAGAATAATCGATCTTGATATCCTGCTGTTTGGTGAACACTTGATTGATGAACCAGATCTACATGTGCCGCACCCCGGCATCGAACTGCGCGAATTCGTCTTGTATCCGCTTCAACGGCTGAATCCGGCCTTGCTGATTCCGGGTCGTGGTAAGCTTTCTACATTGATTGAGCAGTGCCCGCAGAATGGTCTGCATTATGTTGGAGAGATTGCATGAAGCCGGCGAATGCAAGTTTGCCTTTAACCGGGTCATGGCCCGGATTCGTGGTTGTCGAAGGCCCGATCGGCGTCGGTAAAACCACGCTGGCGCGCAAGCTGGCGCAGAGTTTTGGCAGCGACCTGGTGCTGGAAGGCGCTGAACATAACCCCTTCCTGGAAAAATTTTACGAAGACCCGCGCGCTGCGGCGTTGCCGACGCAGCTGCATTTTTTGCTGCAACGTGCGCGCCAGCTCAGGGGAATTCGGCAGGATGACATGTTTTCACCGGTGCGGGTGGCGGATTACCTGATCGAAAAAGATCGCCTGTTCGCCGAGCTGACACTGGATGATGATGAACTCGATTTATACAACCAGGTGTATGCCACGCTCACTATTGACACGCCAAAACCTGATCTCGTGGTTTACCTGCAGGCGCCGGTCGAAGTGCTGCTTGATCGTATCCAGCAGCGCGGCATTCGTCACGAGCAGCTGATCGAAGCCGCTTACCTGCAACGCCTGAGTGATTCTTACGTGCAGTTTTTTTACCAGTATGCGGAGGCGCCGTTACTGATCGTGAATGCAACCGATATCGATTTTGCCCACAACGAAGATGATTACCAGATGTTGCTCGAACGCATTCTAAAAAATCGCAGTGGCCGGCATTATTTCAACCCGGGGCAGGTGTTATGAGTGCGCATAGCGAAACTTCGCCAAAAAAAATAACCGTACGCAGCCTGCAGGCGCGCAAGTCGGCGGGCGAAAAAATCGCCTGCCTGACTGCGTACGACGCCAGTTTTGCGCGCGTGCTCGATGACGCCGGTGTCGACGTGGTGCTGGTCGGCGATTCGCTGGGCATGGTGGTGCAGGGACTGGAAACCACGCTGCCGGTGAGTGTCGATGACATGCTGTATCACAGCCAGCTGGTGCGACGCGGGGTCGAGCACGCACTGCTCATGGTCGACATGCCGTTTCTGAGTTACACCACGGTCGCGCAGGCGCTGGAAAACGCCGGTCGTTTCATGAAGCAGGCCGGTGCCGAGATGGTCAAGCTCGAAGGCGGTGCCGACCAGGCCGACATCGTCAGCGCGCTGAGCAAGCACGGTATCCCGGTGTGCGCACACCTGGGCCTGCAGCCGCAACGCGTGCACAAACTCGGCGGCTACCGGGTACAGGGGCGCGAAGCGTCGGCTGCAGAACACATGCTGCACGAAGCCAAAATACTGCAGCAAGCCGGTGCCGACATGATGTTGCTGGAATGCGTGCCGGCACCACTGGCGACACTGATCACTGCCGAACTTTCGATCCCGGTGATCGGTATCGGTGCGGGCAATAGCTGTGATGGCCAGATCCTGGTGCTGTACGACATTCTGGGTGTCAGTCCCGGGCGCCGGCCGAAGTTCAGCGAGGATTTCCTCCACGGTCGCGGCAGTGTCGAAGACGCGGTCAGGGCCTATATCGCCGCGGTGCGTGACGGCAGTTTTCCGGCGAAGGCGCAAAGCTTCGAATAAACCTGTATGCAGATTATCGACAACACCAAGGCGATGCAGCAGCAGGTTCGACAGTGGAAACAGGCCGGCGAGCGTATCGCCTTTGTGCCCACCATGGGCAACCTGCATCAACGGCCACATGGCGCTGGTGAAGGCCGCGCGCGATCGTGGCAAACGCTGCGTGGTGAGTATTTTCGTCAATCCTAAACAGTTTGGCCCGAAAGAAGATTTTGCGACCTATCCGCGGAGTTTCGAAGCTGATAGCGAGCGACTCAAGGCTGCCTTGGTGGATTGCGTGTTCGCCCCCGGGGTCGAGGACATGTATCCCGAGGGCAAGGATGCCTGCACCAGTGTCAACGTGCCCGGGCTGTCTGATGTTCTCGAAGGCGAGTACCGCCCGGGCTTTTTTACCGGTGTCGCCACCGTGGTGAACAAGCTGTTCAATATCGTGCAGCCCGATGTCGCCATTTTCGGCGAGAAAGATTTTCAGCAGTGCCTGGTGATTCGCCGCATGGTGCGCGACCTGGCGATGCCGATCGAAATCATCAGCCTGCCCACGGTACGCGAAATCGACGGCCTGGCAATGAGCTCACGCAACGCCTATCTCGACCACGCGCAGCGCAAAATCGCGGCCGAGCTGAGCCGGTGTCTGCAGCAGCTGGCGGACACGGTCCGGCTTGCCAGCGGTGTCAGTTTTGCGGTGATCCATGCCAGCCAGGCGCTCGAGGCACAGGGTTTTGAGGTGGATTACGTGGTGGTGCGCAGGCAGCGCGATTTACAAACCCCCGAAGACGGTGACACCGAGCTGGTCGCGCTGGCCGCGGTGCATCTGGGCGATACCCGGCTGATAGACAGCATACCGTTCGTGCTCGAGGCCGCCTGAAGCCCGCCCTGACGGGGTTTCGGGCCTGCTTGATGCAAACGGAACGATGACCGATAATACGTACTCTAAGCTTAGTCGATCCACCACACCCAAGACTCAAATTCCATGCAGCTGACACTATTAAAAGCCAAATTGCATCAAGCACGCGTCACCCATTCCGAGCTGGAATACGAGGGTTCGTGCGCCATCGACGGTGCCTTGCTGGATTGTGCGGGCATTCACGAGTACGAGCAGATTCATATATATAATATGAATAACGGTGAGCGTTTCACCACCTATGCCATTCGTGCCGAGAAAAACACCGGGATCATCTCGGTCAACGGTGCCGCGGCCCACAAGGCCAGCCCGGGTGATCGCGTGATTATCTGTGCCTATGCGCGCCTCGCGCAGCACGAAGTCGCCAACTTTAAACCCACCCTGGTTTATCTTGACGCTAATAATACGATTACGCATACGTCTGACCGGATACCGGTACAAGTAGCTTAGAAGCAATGAATAATTAATAATTAATAATTAATAATTAAAGCCATAAAAAAACCCGGATTTATCCGGGTTTTTTTATCATTCGCTATTCGCTATTCGCTATTCACTTATTAATTATTCATTGCTTTTATCCCGTGTTTCGCATTCCCGCGGCCACGGCATTAATGCTGCGTAACAACGGGTTGAGCCACTCATCACGTTCTTCCTGCGGCAGGTTTTCATCGCGATAACGTTTCAGCAGCATGATCTGGATGTGGTTGAGCGGGTCGAGGTAGGGATTGCGGCGCATTAATGACAGTTGCAATACCGGGATATCTTCCAGCAGGGCGTTCATTCTTGCCACCTTGAGAGTGAAGTCACGGGTGCGCAGGTATTCATCCCTGACCATGCTGAACACACGTTTGCGCATCTCGTCCGACAGGCAAAGTTCGGAATATTCTTCCGCGGTGACAATATCGGCCTTGTACAGCGCCATCTCGGTATTGCTGAGCAGGGCGCGGAAATACGGCCAGCGGTCGTAGAGTTCCTGCAGTTTACGCAGACGGCTTTCGTCATTCCCCGACCATTGTTGCAGTGCCGAGCCAATGCCGTACCAGGCGGGCAGGGTATGGCGGGACTGCGCCCAGCCGAATACCCAGCCGATGGCACGCACCGAGGTCTTGGAGCGGTCGCCTTTCTTGCGGTGTGAAGGCCGTGAGCCAATATTCATCAGGCGCGATTTCACTCACCGGTGTGGCTTCGTAGAAATAATCGAGGAAGCCGTCGGTGCGGTCGGTGAGTTCGCGATAGGTGTCTTCGCCGATTTTCATCAGCTCGTGCATGATTTCCATGCGTTCATGCGTGGTGGTGTCAGTGCCCGGCATCACGTTGTGACGGCTCGCCAGCATCAGCCCGGTGATACCCATGGTGAGCTCGTACACCGCGGTTTCCGGGTTGCTGTATTTGTTCGACAGCACTTCACCCTGTTCGGTGAACTTGATTTCGCCGTGCACCGTGCCTTCCGGCTGCGACAGAATGGATTCGAAGGTCGGGCCGCCGCCACGGCCGATGGTGCCGCCGCGGCCGTGGAACAGGCGGCAGTCAATGCCGTGCTTGTCGGTCAGCGCGATCACCTTGCGCTGGGCTTCGAACAGCTGCCAGGAGGAGGCCAGGATGCCGCCGTCCTTGCAGGAATCGGAATAGCCCAGCATGACTTCCTGCAGGTTGCCTGACGCCTCGAGCAGGCGCGGTACACCGGGTTATCGAGCAGTGCGCTGAGTACAGTTTCGATGTGGTTGAGATCGTCGATGGTTTCAAACAGCGGCGAGATCTGGATGCGGCATTGCCAGCCGTGCGCGTCCTTGCCGGCGAGCCCGACCAGCGATGCCAGCCACATGACTTCCATGATATGGCTGGCCTGCGTGGGTCATCGAAATCACGTAGGTACCGAATGCTTTCGGGCTGATTTCCGAGTGCATTCTTTCCATCACTTCGAACACCTCCATGGTTTCGCGATGGAGTTCGCTCGAGATGGGTCTTGTCCAGTTTGAAATCCTGCGCGCGGGTTTTCCAGCAGCTCGGCCAGCAGCGCGAGGCGCGCGTTTTCATCCAGTGCGTGGTAATCCGTGGCGGGCGTCTATTTGTTGCAGAATCTCGGCCACTGCATCGGTATGCCGGGTCGATTCCTGGCGCACATCGAGGTGCATCAGGTAAAAACCGAATGACTCGACCAGGCGTATCAGGTCTTTCAGCACCATGTCGGCCACCTTGTGGTCGCCGTGGCTGTAGAGCGAATCGCGAATCAGGTAGAGGTCCTTGAGAAACCCTCTTCTGACGCATAGGCATGCTTGTAACTGGCCTTGTCCTGGTAATTATTGTTCGATCTGCGCGCGAATCCGGTCGAGGTTTTGCTGCAGACGGTAGCGCATGAAGGCAATCTTGCGGCGATAAGGCGCTTCGCTGTAGATCGTCGGCTTGGTGGTAAATACTTCAAAGCGCAGGTTTTCGTCGTGATTCAGGCTTTCGGTAAATTCGCTGCTCGGTGTGCACAACTGGCTGGAATGTGTCAGCTGCTTAAAAATTTCGGTGAGGCGGCGAATATATTCCTGCAGTGCTGTTTTGGATTGCAGGCGCAGCGCCAGTTCGGTGGTTTCGGGTTTGTACATTGGGGTTGCCGTCGCGGTCGCCGCCGATCCATGAACCAAAGTGCAGAAAACTCGGTACATGGATATGCGTATCCTTGAAATGTTCGTTGATGCGGCATTCAAGATTGCGGTAAATCACCGGCACAGCCTGGAACAGGCTTTCGCGGAAATAATACAGTCCGTTCTTGATTTCGTCGCGTACCTGCGGGCGGGTTTCGCGCACTTCGTCGGTGCGCCACAGAATTTGGATCTGGGTTTCGAGTTCGTCGACAATTTCCTGGCGTTGTGATTTGCCAAGGCGGGTGTCGTTGAGTTTTTCGTTGGTCAAAAAGATGCGGCGCAGTGCATACATGATGCTGCGGCGCTTGGCTTCGGTCGGGTGTGCGGTGATCACCGGGATGTAGGCGAGGCGATTGAGCAGGGCCTGCATTTGCTCGGCACTGACCTTGTCATGTTCGAGTTCGACGAGCACGGAGTCGAACGACCCGCGCCACAGGCCGTGGCCCTTGAGGCGGTCGCGCATCTGGCGGCGGCGCTGCTGGTGTTGCGAGGCTTCTTCGGCGATATTGACCAGGCTGAAATAAGTGCTAAATGCGCGCACCACCAGCGCCAGCGTGCGCGGATCAAGGGCTTCAATCACGGCCATCAGGCGTGCGCGTTTGTGCGGGTTGTTCGATTTGTGCAGGCTGATGAATCCAGTACGCAGCTTTTCGACTGCATCGTATACACCTGCGCCCGCCTGGGTCAGCAGCACATTCCCCAGCAGGTTGCCGAACAGTTTGACGCGGGCACGCAACTGCTTGTCAATCGACGCAGTATTGAGCAGCCCGGCCGCCCGTGGCGGGTGGGTTTCGGTTGTATTTTTCTGGTTGTTATCAGTTAACATGCATAGCCTGTGAGGTCGGGTGTGTGCCCGGTTTAAAGTGCCCGTGAGCCGGCCATCGCGGTGCCGTAAGGCGCGGTATTATAGCCCAAGGCGCGGTCGGTAGATACTTGAGCGCAGCGACGTGTGTGCCGGCCGGGGCGGTCAGTTGTTGCGCAGCCTTGTTGCACAGCTATGGTGCAGTCCGGGCGCTGAGCCAGCCAGTTCGATTCTGGCTTGATCGAAAACAGTGAATCACCGGGCGGTTCGCGCTATAAAGAGCACACCGAGCGCGCAGTCCTACAACATCTGTATACAGGAATAACATGACCAGACTCACCGAATTAAATGCCTGGAGTGCCTTAGAAACGCATTTCAGTGAAGTCAAAAATCAGCATATGCGTGAGCTGTTTAGCGCAGATTCTGGCCGATTTGAAAAATTCAGCGCGCACATGGATGATATTTTGCTGGATTATTCCAAGAACCGTATTACCGACGAGACCATGCGCCTGTTGATGGCACTGGCACGCGAAGTGGATATCGAACGCTGGCGAGACAGCATGTTTTCAGGCGAGCCGATCAATGTGTCCGAATATCGCCCGGCGCTGCATACCGCGCTGCGCAACCGCAGCAATACGCCGGTGATCGTCGACGGCGAAAATGTTATGCCCAAGGTTAACCGGGTGCTGGCGCAGCTGCGTTATTTTTCCGAGCGTGTGCGCGGCGGTCACTGGCGCGGTTATAGCGGGCAGGTGATTACCGATGTGATTAATATCGGCATCGGCGGCTCAGACCTGGGCCCGCACGTGGTCTGCGATGCGCTGAAGCCGTTTTCCCAGCGCGGCATGCGGGTGCATTTTGTCTCCAATATCGATCCCACGCATCTCACCGAAATTTTAAAACTGGTGCGCCCGGAATCCTGCCTGTTCATCATCGCTTCAAAAACCTTTACCACCCAGGAAACCATGATGAACGCACACAGTGCGCGCCAGTGGTTTGTCGATCTCACCAATAACGAGAACGCAGTGGCAAAGCATTTCGTGGCAGTGACCACCAACCGGGAAAAAGCCACCGAGTTCGGCATACTGCCGGAAAACATGTTTGAGTTCTGGGACTGGGTCGGTGGCCGCTATTCGCTCTGGTCGGCGATCGGTTTGCCCATCGTGCTGTATATCGGTATGGATCGCTTCGAAGAAATGCTGGGCGGCGCGCACGCCATGGACCTGCATTTTAAAAACACTCCGCTGGAGAAAAATCTTCCGGTACTGCTGGCGATGCTGGGTATCTGGTACAACAATTTCTTCGGCGCCCAGAGCCACGCGGTCATTTCCTATAGCCAGTACCTGCGGCGCCTGCCGTCCTATTTGCAGCAGCTCGACATGGAGAGCAACGGCAAAACCATCAACCGCCAGGGCGAGCGGGTGAATTATCTCACCGGCCCGATCATCTGGGGTGAAACCGGCAGTAACTGCCAGCACGCTTTTTTTCAGCTGTTGCACCAGGGCGCTAACCCGGTGCCGGCCGATTTCCTGATTCCGGCACGCACCCGCAATCCACTCGGCGGCCAGCACCGCGTGTTGCTGTCGAATTTCTTCGCGCAGACGCGCGCGCTGATGGTGGGTAAAACCCGCGAAGAAGCTCGGCTTGAAATGGAAGCGAGTGGCATGGACAAGGACAAAATAGATGCCGTGCTGCCGCACAAAATCTTCGAAGGCAACAAGCCGACCAATTCAATTCTGTTCGAACAGCTCGATCCGAAAACCCTGGGCGCGCTCATCGCCATGTATGAACACAAGGTATTTGTCCAGGGCGTGATCTGGAATATCAATTCATTCGATCAATGGGGCGTGGAACTCGGCAAACAACTGGCGGGCGATATTCACCAGAAACTGCTGGCGCGCACCGGTTCAGAAAATTACGACAGTTCAACCAATGGATTAATCGGCCATTACTACCGCTTGCGTTATGGCGAGGGTGATGAGTAGGTGTTTGCAAAACTAATTTTGGCCGCGAATTACGCAAAGAACGCAAATTAAGAATTGTAGTTCTGATTACGGAAATGAAAAATACGCCGCATAGTTAGCTGGTAGCTTACTTGTCAGGAAAAAATCTGACTTTAAATTGCGTTCTTTGCGTAATTCGCGGCAATAATTAGCTTTTTAGTTTTGCCAGTGCCATCCCTATCTGTGTGGTCACCACCGCTGATGCGTCGGGCAGGGCGGTTTTCAGGCGTTCGATAATCTGTTCTGAATACGGCGCATTGCCGAGTGCGACTGCGAGATTGCGTTGCCATTGTTCATAACCGATGCGGCGCATCGCCGAGCCTTCGGTGCGGCGCAGGAATTCGTCTTCTGTCCAGCCAAACAGTTCGAGTAAATCCGGCGCGTCCAGCGGGTGCCGGCTGAAAAAATCCGGCTCGACTGTGGGACTTGCGAACCGGTTCCACGGGCAGCACAGCTGGCAGTCGTCGCAGCCGTAGATACGGTTGCCGATGCCGGCGTGAAACTCGGGCGCGATCACGCCCTGGTATTCAATCGTGAGATAGGAAATACAGCGCCGGGCGTCGAGCTGGTAGGGCGCGACGATGGCCCGGGTCGGGCAGATATCGATACACGCGCTGCAGCTGCCGCAGTGGTTACTGTTGTCGTGCTCGACATCGATATCGGTTTCGGTGGCGGCTTCGGTGGCGGCCGAGGATAGCGGTAACGGCAGGTCAGTGTAGAGCTCGCCGAGAAAAAACCACGAGCCGGCGTTTCGATTGATCAGGTTGGTGTGCTTGCCGATCCAGCCGAGCCCGGCGCTTTGCGCCAGGGCTTTTTCCAGCACCGGGGCGCTGTCGACGAACACGCGGTAGCCGAATTCGCCGCTGTTGGCCTGGATTTTATCCGCCAGTTTCTGCAGGCGTTTGCGCATCAGCCTGTGGTAGTCGCGGCCCAGCGCGTAGCGCGAAATATAGCCCAGCTGTGGATTAGCCAGTACGCTTTCGGCGAGCTCGGCGTCGGGCGGGAAATAATCCATGCGTACCGAGATCACCCGCAGCGTGCCCGGGACCAGTTCAGCAGGACGGCTGCGTTTGCTGCCGTGGCGTTGCATATAGTCCATTTCGCCATGACGGCCCTGATCGAGCCAGTTGAGCAAATGGGCTTCGTCAGCAGCCAGGTCGGTACCGCTGATTTCGGCCTGCTGAAACCCGAGTTCGCGCGCCCAGTGCCGGATCTGGCGGGCGAGGTCGGAATAATCCAGGCTGGATTCTGCGGGTGTTTCGGTGGCGGACATTGGCCTATTGTAACGGTCTCGGGCAATCAAGGGGCAGGACAGGCATCATCAGGCTGTCACCGTGGCGGCTGAGCCGTTAGAATAGGCGCACTTTTTTTGGACCCTGGCATGACAACTGTACGCACCCGCTTTGCCCCCAGCCCGACCGGTTACCTTCATATTGGAGGCGCCCGCACCGCGCTGTTCGCCTGGTTATACGCGCGCAAGCTCGGTGGCACATTTGTATTGCGGATTGAAGATACCGACCGCGAACGCTCCACCCAGGCCTCGGTCGATGTCATTTTGCAGGGCATGGACTGGCTGGGGCTGGATTACGATGAAGGCCCGTTCTACCAGACGCAGCGTTTCGAGCGTTACCGCGAAGTCATCGAGCAACTGATCGAGACCGGGCACGCCTATCACTGTGATTGCTCGCGCGAGCGGCTGGATAAACTGCGCGAGCAACAGATGGCGGACAAGCAGAAACCGCGCTATGACGGCTGCTGTCGCGAACGCGGACTGGCGCCAAATGATCGTACCGTGGTGCGTTTTAAAAATCCGCTGGACGGCGATGTGATCATCGACGACAAGGTCAAGGGCCGGGTGGTGATCAATAACCGCGAGCTGGATGACCTGGTGATCGCGCGCCCCGACGGCACCCCGACGTATAATTTCACCGTGGTGGTAGACGACTGGGACATGAACATCAGCCACGTGATCCGCGGTGATGATCACCTCAATAACACCCCGCGCCAGATCAATATCCTGAACGCACTCGGCGCAAACCTGCCGGTGTACGCGCATGTGCCGATGATCCTGGGTGCCGATGGCAAGCGGTTATCGAAACGCCACGGCGCGGTCAGTGTGCTGCAATACCGCGACGAAGGTTATTTGCCCGAGGCGCTGATGAATTACCTGGTGCGCCTCGGCTGGTCGCATGGCGACCAGGAACTGTTCAGCCGCGCCGAGATGATCGAATTTTTCGACATCGGCAATGTCAATTCAGCGGCGTCGACATTTAATCCGGACAAGCTTATCTGGCTCAACCAGCAATACATTATGGATTTGCCTGCAGACCAGCTTGCGGATGCTCTGCGCTCTGGCCTGAATGCACGCGGTATCAATGTGAATGACGGCCCGGCAGTCGAAGTGGTTGCCGAGCTCATGCGCGAGCGCAGCAGCACGCTGCATGCGCTGGTGGACGAAAGCCTGTATTTATATCGTGATTTTGAAAGCTATGACTCTAACGCGGCGAAAAAACATCTGAAAGCAGCGGCAGCGAAAGTGCTGGATGAATTGTTGACAGCGTTCGAAGCGCTGGACGACTGGAAGGCGGCGGCGATCCACCAGGTGGTGGAACAGACCGCTGCAAGTCTCGGCGTTGGCATGGGCAAGGTGGGCATGCCGTTGCGCGTCGCCGCCACCGGCAGCGGTTCATCGCCGTCGATCGATATCACGCTGGAAGCGCTGGGCAAAAGCAAAACACTGTCACGGCTGAAACATGCCATTAACTACATCGCCGCGCAGGAAGCTGCTTGACATAGCATGATGCATCCCTTAGATTCACGACCCCATTCATACCCACGCATGAATCCATATGTTTCAGGGGCTATAGCTCAGCTGGGAGAGCGCTTGCATGGCATGCAAGAGGTCGCCGGTTCGATCCCGGCTAGCTCCACCAATTCCATCTCATGAAAATTATCGTCACAGGCGGTGCGGGCTTTATTGGCTCAGCGCTTATCCGTCATTTCATCAATAACACGCAGCATCATGTGTTCAATGTTGACAAGCTGACGTACGCCGGCAATCTTGAATCACTCAAATTAGTCGAACACAGCGATCGTTACCAGTTCGAGCGTGCCGATATCTGCGATGCGGCTGCGATGCAGCGTATATTTGATACTTTTAAACCAGACGCCATCATGCATCTGGCTGCCGAGTCGCACGTTGATCGTTCGATCGATGGCCCGGCGGATTTTATCGAAACCAATATCGTCGGCACCTATCAGTTACTGGAAGTCGCGCGTGCATACTGGAATACATTGAACCCAGAGGCGAAAAGCAGCTTCCGTTTTCACCATGTTTCGACCGATGAAGTCTATGGCAGCCTGGGTGACGAGGGTTTGTTCACCGAGCAGACGGCCTATGCACCCAACTCGCCATATTCTGCGAGCAAGGCGTCATCAGATCATCTAGTGCGTGGCTGGCATCACACCTACGGATTCCCGGTGGTGACGACCAATTGTTCCAATAATTACGGGCCGTACCAGTTCCCGGAAAAACTCATCCCGCTGATTATATTAAATGCGCTCGAAGGCAAGCCGCTGCCGATCTACGGCAAGGGCGACAATGTGCGTGACTGGCTCTACGTCGAAGACCATGCACGTGCACTCTGCCTGGTGCTGGAGCAGGGCGTGATCGGCGAGGTGTATAACATCGGTGGTCATAACGAAGTGAAGAACATCGATATCGTAAACACGGTGTGCGAATTACTCGACGAACTGGTGCCGGATTCAAACTATAAACCGCATACCTCGCTCATTACCTATGTGCAGGACCGACCCGGTCACGACAAACGCTATGCGATTGATGCCGGCAAGATCGAACGTGAACTTGGCTGGGTGCCGGATGAATCCTACGTCACAGGCATACGCAAAACCGTGCAGTGGTATCTCGATAATGCGCAGTGGTGTCAGCATGTGCAGGACGGTTCGTATCAACGCGAACGCCTCGGCACGATGAAGGTGGCCAAATGAAAGGAATAATTTTAGCGGGTGGATCAGGCACGCGCCTGTATCCAGTGACCCAGGTGGTGTCCAAGCAGTTGTTGCCGGTGTATGACAAGCCGATGATTTATTACCCGCTGACAACTTTAATGCTGGCAGGTATTCGTGAAATTTTGATTATTTCGACGCCAAATGATACGCCAAGATTTGAAGAGTTGCTGGGTGACGGTAGTCAGTGGGGGCTGGATTTTCAATATAAAGTTCAGCCATCGCCCGAAGGCCTTGCACAGGCATTTATTCTGGGCAAGGAATTTATCGGCAATGATTCCTGTGCGCTGATTCTTGGCGACAATATCTTTTATGGGCATGATTTTTCGGATGCGCTGCTGCATGCTGCTGGTAAGCGTGATGGCGCAACCGTATTTGCTTATCCGGTACAGGATCCAGAACGCTATGGTGTGGTGTCTTTCGATAAAAACCAGAAAGTGCTGAGCATCGAAGAAAAGCCGACTAAGCCGAAGTCACGCTATGCTGTTACCGGTTTGTACTTTTACGATAACGATGTGGTTGATATTGCATGTAACGTTAAACCTTCTGCGCGCGGTGAGCTTGAGATAACCGATGTTAATAATGCTTACCTGCAAGCCGGAAAACTCGATGTTGAAATTATGGGTCGTGGTATGGCATGGCTCGATACGGGCACGCACGCATCATTGATTGAAGCGGCATCGTACATCGAGACCATCGAAAAACGCCAGGGTCTCAAGATTGCATGCCCGGAAGAAATTGCTTATCGACTTAAATACATTGATGAGGCGCAATTAAAGCAGCTCGCCGAGCCACTGGTGAAGAATGACTATGGTAAATACCTGCTGGATCTCATCGAAAATCCGGTGTATTCATGAAGGTTGTCGAAACTGCGATTCCAGATGTATTGATACTTGAGCCGACAGTGTACGAAGATGAGCGCGGTTTTTTTTATGAAAGTTATAACAAACGTGATTTCGAGCAGGCAACTGGAATCAGGCGTGATTTTTTGCAGGATAATCTTTCGCATTCATCGAAAGGCGTGTTACGCGGATTGCATTATCAGATCAAACATCCACAGGGCAAGCTGGTGAGTGTAACCAGTGGCGAAGTATTTGATGTCGTTGTCGACATTCGAAAAAGCTCTGCCACATTTGGGAAATGGGTGGGTGTAAATCTATCGGCAGAGAATAAAAAACAGATGTGGATACCCGAAGGATTTGCGCATGGCTTCCTGGTGTTATCGGACAGTGCCGAGGTTTTATACAAAACATCAGATTACTACTCCCCGGAATTTGAGAGATGCATACGCTGGGATGACGAAGCACTTGGCATTGCATGGCCATTACCAGTAGCGCCAACTGTGTCGGAAAAGGATGCCAGCGGCGAAAACTTTAAGTCGGCCGAGGTGTTCCAGTGAAAATCCTGCTGTTGGGTAAAGACGGCCAGGTCGGCTGGGAGCTTGGTCGGTCGTTGCTTCCGTTAGGGGAGCTGGTTACACCTGGAAGAGACGAAGTCGATCTGGAAAACCTCGTCGGCTTGCGTGAATTTATGCATAGCCACAGGCCGGACTTGATCGTAAATGCGGCGGCTTACACTGCGGTGGACAAGGCAGAACAAGATGAGGCCATGGCCTGCAAAATTAACTCGGAGGCTGTCGGCGTGATGGCAAGTTACGCTACAGCAAAGCGGAGCCCTGCTGGTACATTACTCAACAGATTATGTTTTCGATGGCGCGAAATCCAGCGCTTACGTTGAAACAGATGCGACTAATCCATTGAGCGTATATGGTAGATCTAAACGTGCGGGAGAAGAGGCAATTGTAAAGAGTGGCTGCAATGCCCTGGTATTTCGTACCAGCTGGGTGTTTTCAACGCGCGGCAGTAATTTCATAAAAACGATATTAAGACTTGCCAGAGAGCAAGAAAGCATCAATGTGGTTGCAGATCAACATGGTGCGCCCACTTCGGCAGAATTGCTGGCAGAAGTGACCGCACTGGCGATTTCAGGACTGCGCAACCAGTCGCTATCGAGTGGCATTTACCACCTGACGGCCGCGGGGGAAACCACCTGGCATGGATTGGCGCGTTACGTGGTGTCGCGTGCAATAGACAACGGTGCATCGCTCGCACTCCAGCCACAGATGATTCATGCCATCAAAACCGAGGAGTACCCACTGCCGGCTAAACGCCCGGCTAACTCATGTTTGAACACAAATGCACTGTCACGTGCACTCAATTTGCATTTACCTGACTGGAAAGTACACGTTAATCGTGTTGTTGACCAGTTAACCCGATCCGATGCTATCGCATGAAACACATTGATGCGATACGCAAAACCCCGTTTACTTTTGACCTTGGAGTGTACAAAGGACTAGCTGATGACAGCCATTGTTCAGCAGGGTTGCTTGTGAGCTTCACGCGCGTCTATAAATTGATGAGTCATAGAGCGAATTATGTCGAGGTGTTTGAATGATCAAGCAACTCATCAGGCATATGACTGAGTTACGGGCGGACCGTGCAGTCTTGCGGCAACTCATTTCCCAGCAGCTGATACTGCGATACAGGCGCACCGCGCTGGGATATTTGTGGACACTCATTAATCCACTGGTAATGATGACTATCATGGCGGTGGTGTTTGCTACATTGTTCAAAGCAGATCTGAAGACTTTTACGGTTTTTCTGTTCGCGGGGATGATCCCCTGGAATTTTTTCAGCTCGGTGGTGACGCAGTCAGGTACTTCATTTATCAATAACGAAAGTCTCATCAAAAAAATCTACCTGCCCAAGATGATTTTCCCGCTGAGTATTGCCTTTTCGCTTATGATAGATAGCGCGCTCTCATTTCTTGCTCTATTTGCCATCATTCTCGCGATCGGCGGTTCATTGTCATGGGCAGTGCTATTCATACCGGTTGCCTATCTGATGCTGTTTTTCTTTGCGCTGGGGATTGGTTTAATCATGTCAGTCGCGACTGTGTTTTTTCGCGACCTGCAGCATGTCATCCTGATTGTCATGCAGGCGCTGTTTTTCCTGACACCAATTCTTTATAAGCCAGAATCACTAGTAGGTAAGGTTGCGTGGCTTGTCGAATTGAATCCGGTCGTGCCGTTTATCGAGCTCTTTCGGGCCCCGCTTTTTCAGGCCAGCTTGCCGAGCGCGGGTATCATCATTCAGGCATTGCTGTTTTCTGTGTTAGCCATGTTGATCGGCTTGCTGGTGTTTCTCCAGCAAGAGAAAAAAATCGTATTCAGGTTGTGAGCAGATATGTCAAGTATTCGCGTTGAAAACCTGTCGATCAAGTTCCGTATATACCACGATAGATCGCCGTCGTTAAAAGACTATTTTGCCAATCTGTTCAAGCGCAAGTGCCATATTGCCTATTCAGATTTTTCAGCAGTTGAGAATGTTTCTTTTGAGATCAGGGCGGGCGATCGAGTCGGCATCGTCGGTCATAACGGAGCGGGGAAAAGTACCTTGCTCAAGGCTTTGTGCAGGGTTTATGAGTCTTCTGACGGGCTTGTTTCAGTTGATGGCCGCATTGCGCCGCTACTGGAAATCGGGGCTGGTTTTCACCCTGAGTTCACTGGCAGGGAAAACATATACCTGAACGGCGCGATTCTTGGTTACACCAGACAGCAACTTATTGAAATCGAACCAGAAGTGATTGCATTTGCTGAGCTGGAGGAATTTATCGATACACCGGTGAAGTATTATTCAACTGGTATGTACATGCGCCTGGCGTTCTCCCTTGCCACGGCAATGCATCCCGACATACTCGTGCTTGACGAAGTCTTTGCTGGCGGCGATGCGGCCTTTATGGTGAAAGCAAAAGCCAGAATGCATAACCTGATCGACAAAGCCAACATCATGATCATGGTTTCACATGACCATATGCTGGTGAAATCACTCTGTAACCGTGTCATCTGGATGGATCATGGCAAGCTGGTGGCAGATGGTGCACCGAATGATATCGTGGAACGATACCTGGCTGGTAAACAAAATGGATAAGATGTCTGCTGCCCACATTTGCTCGAGGAGAGTTTTTCATACATCATTCGCGAGTCCTGCGAGTATGCATCGAATCACAGTCAATTACTGGAAATAGTCATGGCTTCTCTTCAGAAAAAGCCTGAGCAGTCGCAAACGACATACGCCAGGGTGGAGACATCAGCGCTCACGCTGCATGGATGCCTTCTTCAGAAAAAAGTGGCGTGCTTGAGGTCACTGAATCCTGCGCAAAAATCAGGAAGGTCGCGCCTCTTCATGCCAGTTCGCAGGACATCATTACCAGATTACGCAATTCATGGTCAGGGCGGGTCTATACAGAACAATCTGAAACAGTATGATGTTTTCCGTTCGGCAGCACAGTGGGTCTGGCGCAATGGATATCCCGTATATGTTAATTACATTGCCACACATTTCGGAAACAGGAAAGAGAAGCGATGGCGTCCACTTACGAAACAGAGTGATTTTGCCAAAAGAGGCAGCGTGCCTGTGTTTAAACTGGCAGACGCTCAATTGCTAAAACATCGGAGCCGAAGGTTTTCCCGAAGTGTGATCGAGATTTTCTAATGTCACCCATTGACCGACACACATTTCCAGAAATATATCGTTGCAACCTTAAATAATGCAATGATCTACGGTGGTTCGAACATGGTTCTGGCCGATGGTGAAGTTGTCTGCCATGATTTGTATGATCTTCGAACGTGATTACACCAGTGAAGAACTGCATGGCCGTATACGCATTCACCCCAGAAGCAGCCGTATTCGCTGGTTAATACAGACGAAGAACCAGAATCAATCGCTGAGGCCGCCACATTTGTCGATGCCTGTGCGGCAAACTATGCCCACTGGATGTCAGAGGTGCTGCCTCGCGTGGTTATGTTTTGTATGGACAAAAGATTTGAAGGTGTACCTGTCATCGTAAACGATGGTTTACATCAAAACATCATGGAGTCGTTGTTGCTGGTGACGGGCGTTGATCGTGAAATCATTACCCTGCCAATTGGTAGAGCGCTGGTCGTAGATAAGCTTTATCTCACGTCGGTGGCTGGATATGTGCCGTTCGAACGTCGCAAAAACAAACTAACGAACCATTCTCATGGCATGTTCAGTCCGCGAGCCTTCGAAACACTTCGCAAGTATCTAAATGTGCTGTGTCAGGATAATGAAGCATCATGTCTGGCCAGAGAAGATATTCCTGCGCCGCAACTCGGGAACAAGAAAAGTCACTAATGCGGACGAGATTGAAAAGCTGCTGGTTTCCAGAGGATACGTGATTGTTGAACCGGAGAGATTGACCTTCTTACAGCAGGTTCAATTATTCAAAAATGCAAAACAGATTGTTGCGCCTACAGGCGCGGCGTTGTCCAATGCGATTTTCTGCGCGCCTGGAACACATGTGACTATTTTGATGGCCAAGCATGAGAATATGATTTACAGGTATTGGTGTAACATGCTAACCCCTGTCCAGATCAGCGTCAGTCTATGTGCTCTGGCAATATCGTAAATAACCGCGACCTTGGAATTCACGGTGATTTTATCGTAGACACTGACGTTGTTGAAAAATTACTGGAGTCTCTGAAAATAAAATGATCAATGTGCATCCATCCGCTTATGTTTCATCGACAGCGAAACTTGGTGAAGACGTTGAAATAGGTCCTTTTACCATTATTCATGAGAATGTGGTCCTGGGAAATCGGGTCACGATTGGCGCATACTGTGAGCTTGGTATATCGACTCCGCTCGGTAATGGTGCGCCACTTATGATCAGTGATGACTCATTAATACGGTCTCACTCGGTTTTCTACGAATCATCTTCATTTGGTGCTGGTTTAGTAACGGGCCATCACGTAACCGTAAGAGAAAATACAATTGCCGGCACCGGGTTTCAAATAGGTACGCAGAGCGAAATACAGGGCGACTGTATTGTGGGAGAATATGCTCGCTTTCAGTCGAATGTATTCGTTGGCAAAAAAACCACGATTGGCAACTTTGTCTGGATATTACCTTACGTAGTGCTTACCAATGACCCAACGCCTCCGAGTAATGTGCTGTTAGGGTGCACTATCGAAGACTATGCAAGCGTAGCGGCAGCTTCAGTCATATTACCTGGTGTGACAGTTGGCCATCATTCACTGGTGGCTGCAAAAGCATGTGTTACCAGGAATGTTCCACCGAATACAGTTGTTGCAGGTGTGCCAGCACAGGTCATTGGCGATACGAGTGCGATCAAGTTGCGAGATGGATCTAACAGGCCGGCATATCCGTGGACACAACACTTTACGCGAGGCTATCCGGATTCCGTGATAGCAGATTGGGCGATAAGCGATGGAGAGAACAAGTGATTGATGAGTGTAGAATTATTGACCTGCCGAGAGTCAATGATCCAAGAGGTAATTTGACCTTTGTCGAATCAAAGCGCCATATCCCGTTTTCTATCCAGCGAGTTTACTACTTGTACGATGTCCCAGGTGGCGCGGAAAGAGGCGGGCATGCACATAAAGCATTGCATCAGTTAATCATTGCCATGTCGGGGTCGTTCGACATTCACCTGGATGACGGGTACTCAAAAAAAACTGTGCACATGGATCGCAGTTACTACGGTCTCTATGTGTGTCCAATGATCTGGCGAGAGATCGATAACTTTTCATCCGGTGCGGTATGCATGGTGCTGGCCTCGGATTATTACGATGAAATGGATTACTACAGAGACTACGACCAGTTTATTACTGATGCGCAGATGGTAGTGAAATGAATTCAGTTCCATTTTTTGATCTAGGCCGATTACACCAGACAATACGAGAGCCGCTTGATTCAGCCTACCGACGAGTGGTTGACTCGGGCTGGTTTATTATGGGCCCGGAGCTGGAAGCTTTCGAGGCTGAATTTGCACGGTATTGTGAGGTTAAGCACTGCGTTGGTGTAGGTAATGGTTTAGAAGCACTTCATCTTTTATTGCGGGCTTATGATATCGGACCTGGCGATGAAGTAATTGTACCCTCGAACACGTTTATTGCCACCTGGCTAGCTGTTACTGAGTGTGGCGCAATCCCGGTCCCGGTTGAGCCAGACATAAACACCCACAACATCGACCCGGCCTTGATCTCCAGTGTAATCACCAGCCGCACTCGCGCTATTCTTCCGGTTCACCTGTATGGGCTGCCGGCAGACATGGATGCTATCAATGCGCTCGCTGACAAGCACGGCCTGGTAGTTATCGAAGATGCCGCCCAGGCGCAAGGCGCGCGTTATAAAGGTCGTCGTGCAGGTTCTTTGGGGCACGCAGCTGCGACCAGTTTTTATCCTGGTAAAAATCTTGGCGCACTCGGTGACGGTGGTGCTGTCCTCACCAACGACGATGCAATAGCTGAAAAGGTCAAACAGCTTCGAAACTATGGATCAAAAGTAAAGTACCAGCATGATATTACCGGGTACAATAGTCGTCTGGATGAGATGCAAGCGGCTTTCCTTCGTGTAAAGCTGGCCGTGCTCGATGAATGGAACCTGCGCCGCAGAGAAATTGCAAGTGAGTACTCGAAGCACCTGGCAGGGGCATGTGTCGGGCTGCCGTTTGTTCCCGACTACGCTGAACCTGTATGGCATCAATACGTTATTCGCAGTAAGCAGCGTGATGCGTTACAAGATTATTTGAAACTGCAGGGCGTGTCGACAGTAGTTCATTATCCCATACCTCCGCATCGTCAAGCCTGTTATCAAGGTGATCAAAAGTATGATTTACCCATATCGGAGATGCTGGCAGCCGAGGTGTTGAGTTTGCCGATATCGCCAGTTATCAATGATAACGATGTGAAGATAGTGTCGGAATCAGTCATTACATTCGAACGAATATAAGAGTAAAGAAAATGATATCGATAGTTATACCAATTTATAATGAGTACGAAAACATCGCGCTGCTTTATGAAAAGCTGTCTAAAGAGCTGCTGTTGCTCAACAGGGAATTCGAAGTGATTCTTGTCAATGACGGCAGTGTGGACGGAAGTGATAAGCTGCTTGCCGACGTTGCAGAGAAGGATGCTCGCTTCAAAGTTGTCAATTTGCGCCGAAATTTTGGACAAACTGCCGCCATGATGGCGGGTATTGATTACGCCCGCGGTGAAATCATAGTGCCGATGGATGGTGATCTTCAAAATGATCCAGCAGATATTTGTCGTCTGATAGAAAAACTCGATGAAGGTTTTGATGTGGTTTCCGGATGGCGGAAGGACAGAAAAGACGCTGCCTTGAAACGAAATTTCCCCAGTCGCGTTGCCAACCGTCTTATTTCATGGATTTCAGGTGTCCACCTGCATGACTATGGATGCTCACTTAAGGCCTATCACCGTGACGTCATCAAGGGGGTGAAGCTTTACGGCGAAATGCATCGTTTTATTCCGATATACGCTAGCTGGTTTGGTGCGCGCGTAGCTGAAATTCCAGTAACACATCATCCTCGAATCCATGGCACATCCAAGTATGGTCTTGAGCGCGCGGCGAAAGTCGTGCTGGATCTGCTGGTCGTGAAGTTCCTGGCCAAGTATGCAACCAAGCCAATTTATGTTTTTGGTGGATTTGGAATTATAAACATAGGGATTTCTTTTTTAGCTGGTTCTTACGCTGTCTACCTCAAGTTATTTGAGAACACATCTTTTATTCAGACGCCATTACCATTGTTAAGTGTCATGATATTTATTACTGGAATCATGTCCATCCTGATGGGTTTGCTGGCAGAGCTTGTGATGAGAACTTATTACGAATCACAGGATAAGCCGGTTTATCTTGTGAAGACCACGCACAACCTTGAAGGTACGCGCCCGTGTGTGGAATAGCCGGATTTGTTGGGCCGGAAAATACTAAGGCGCTGCGAACGATGGCAGATGCCCTGCGTCATCGCGGACCCGATGGAGAGGGTTTTTATTTCTGCTCCCAAAATGGTGTGAGCCTGGCGCATCGCAGGTTATCTGTTACCGACATTGCCGGTGGCCACCAGCCGATGTGGAATGAAGATGACACCGTAGGCATTGTCTTCAATGGCGAGATTTATAACCACCTGGAGCTACGCAGCGAGTTGCTGCGCAAAGGGCATGTCTTCAAGTCAGATCATTCAGATACAGAAGTCCTTATTCATGGATATGAAGAATGGGGGGCTGACTTGCTTATTCGACTGAATGGCATGTTTGCCTTCTGTATTTACGATCAGAATAAAAAATGTCTATTTTTTGCCAGGGACCGATTTGGTAAAAAACCACTTTATTACACCTTGTTCAATCAACAGCTGGTTTTTTCATCAGAACTTAAACCATTGCTTTCTCATCCTGGGGTGAAACGTGAGATTGATCCTGTCAGTCTGCAAAAATATTTTGCTTACGGTTTTATTCCGGCGCCGTACTCGCTATACAGGAATATATCGAAGTTGCCGGGCGGCCATTATATGTTTTATGACATTGCATCGGCACAGAAAAAAATTATTAGTTACTGGCAGTTCCGTGTTACACCGGATAGCGACTACGCAAAAAGTTCAGAACAGGAACTGGGGCTGGAGCTGCGCACATTACTAACCAATGCGGTAAATCGCCGCATGGTTGCGGACGTGCCCGTAGGTGTTTTTCTCTCTGGAGGTATCGACTCGAGCACTATTCTCGCGTGTGCCTCCCAGGGGGAGGCTGCTGATCGGATTAAAACATTTTCCATAGGATTTCATGAAAAGGAATTTGATGAGTCTGATCTCGCGAGGGCGATCGCCGGGCAATTTGGTTCTGATCATTATGAAGAAATATTTGGTATCGATTCGGCCAGGGATGTTGCGGACCATGTGCTGAATATGCTTGATGAGCCGATGGGAGACAGCTCGATTTTGCCAACATATTTACTCTCTCGTTTTGCAAGGCAATCGGTCACTGTAGCGTTGGGTGGAGATGGTGGCGATGAGCTCTTTGCTGGTTATGCACCCTTTCGTGCGCTTAAAACTGCGCGGCTCTACAGCAATATGTTGCCCAAAGCTGTACGAAGCTTTATCCTCAAACAGGTAAATCGTTTGCCTGCTTCGGAAGGTTACCTGAGTCTGGATTTCAAGCTCAAACGTACATTACGAGGACTGGAGTATCCGCCCTCAGTATGGAATCCGGTATGGCTCAGTCCCCTCAGTCCAGACGAAATAGCCGATCTGATGAATACACCTGTTGAGTGGGATGAAGTATATGCCGATGCCATCAATGCATGGCAAACCAGCGAGGCAGACGACATGCTAGGGCGTTCCATTGAATTTTATGGGCGCTTCTACTTACAGGATGGCGTGCTGACCAAGGTAGACCGGGCCTCGATGATGGTTGGGCTGGAGGTTCGTGCGCCATTTCTGGATAATGATGTTGTGGATTTTGCCCAGCGTTTACCTTCCGATCTGAAATACCGTAAAGGTACATCTAAATACCTGCTCAAAAAAGCCATGCAAGGTGTTCTTCCCGATGATTTGCTTTATCGTCCAAAGAAAGGTTTCGGCATACCACTAACAACCTGGCTAAAATCCTGGCCGATTGCAGAGTCAGGCATAGCAGGTTGTGATAGTTCTTTTGTAAAAAAAATGCTCGATGAACATCGAAAGGGATCACATGATAATCGTTTATTTCTTTGGAATTGGATTGTGCTTCATCAACACATAAATACACTTAACAATTCAATCGGATAGTTCACTATGGATTACTCTACATATGAAGTTGAAGCTCAGGTTGAGGCCACCCACTGGTGGTTCGTTGGTCGACGCAAACTTTTTAGATCGGTTATTGAAACTATCCAATTATCTCATACAGCTGCGATTCTAGACATTGGCACAAGTACGGGAACAAATTTAAGAATGCTTCGAGATGCTGGGTTTGTTAATGTTCGTGGCTTGGATTTATATGAGGAGGCAATTCGTTGGTGTGCTGATAAAGGCTTAGGGTTAGTTGATAAGGGAGATATATGTGACATCCCAAGCCTCGAGAATGTTTATGACCTGGTAATGGCAACCGACATCATTGAACATGTGGATGATGATGTCACTGCATTACGTGAGATTGAGCGGGTCCTAAAGTCTGGTGGCCATGCCATAATTACCGTTCCTGCTTTCCAGTCATTGTGGGGCCTGCAAGATACTGTTTCTCACCATAAACGCCGATACAGAAAACAAGAATTAATTGATAAACTGAATAGTGCCGGATTAGAAGTGGACGAATGTTTTTATTTTAACTATTTATTCTTTTTACCTATATGGATCGTGAGGCAAGCAATCCGAGTATTTAAAATTAATCTTGCTAGTGAGAATGAATTAAATTCACCCTGGATTAACAGTTTTTTAACAAAATTATTTTTGGTGGATATAGCGACTGCTAAAAAAATATCTCCGCCATTTGGAGTATCATTACTTGCGGTGGTTCGGAAGTCGGCATGAACGTCTTGTTTAATTTATCTATCTTTAGGGCTGTTCTGTGTTTTATTAATAGTTTATTAACTAAAGTTAGAGGTGTTTTTTTGAAAATCACTGTCATCATCACTGAGTGGAAGAGATACATGGTTCCAGATTTAGAGAAGATTCAATCCAGTCTCAGCAGATTGAATTTTAGAGAGATTATTTAATATGATTAAGAAGATAAACGCAATTCCTGAAGCGGGCTATCATCATGATAACAATATCATTGATAAGTTATGTTGCCCTATATCTCATCAAGTATTACATAGAGAAAATGATGAGTTTGTCAGTGCTGACGGGGTTTATCGTTATGCATTATCCTCTACGGACATACCTCTTTTTGCTGAGACGTTTCTGTCAGCGAATGCCGAAAGACAGCGTGCACATTATGATGAAGTGGCCGCCAAGTATGTTGAAAATCTCGGTTATCCTCATACAATAGAATATCTTGGTTACCTGGACAGGGTGTTTCTTGAGCAAATTGATAATGCTGATTTGTCAGACGTGGCAGAAATATGTTGCGGGCATGGGGAATTACTGACCTTGCTGAAAAGAAATGATATAGGAGGGGTTGGTGTGGATATATCGAGTAATATGCTCGAAATTGCTCAAGACAAGTATAAGGAAAATAAAGATTTTATTTTTGTGCAAGGTGATGCCACAAAGTTACCTTTGCAAGGTGATCAATTTAGCAGTGTTTTTATATTCGGCGGGATTCACCATGTACCAGATAGGGAAGCATTATTCGCTGAAATATTCAGAATCCTTAAGCCTGGAGGTCGATTCTATTTTCGCGAGCCGGTTAGCGACTTTTTTTTATGGCGTTGGATACGTGCTGTAATTTATTCTGCATCACCTGCTCTTGATGCGGAAACGGAGCGTCCTCTGCTTTGGGATGAAACAGTACCGGTTCTTGAAAAGGCCGGATTTCGATTGATATCCTGGAAGACTTACGGGTTTTTAGGATTTTGTTTTTTTATGAACAGTGACGTGCTGGTATTTAACAGGCTGTTTAGATTCATACCAGGCATACGGACGATTACACGACTGGCGACTTATTTTGATGATTTTATGGTAAAGCTTCCGGGCTTAAGTCGTGCAGGATTACAGGTCGTTAGTGTCGCAGAAAAACCTTCGCAGGTGTCAAAATGAAAATTGTACTTACCTTCATGGCCATGATTACATGTACCGTAATCGCTAACCTGTTTATGAAAATGGGTGCAACAGGGTTAGATGTAGGCGGCGCTGGTTTTATAGATCGCCTGTTTTCAACTCGCGTTCTACTTGGTTTAGGTTTTTTCGGCACATCAGCGATATTTTATTTGATTATATTGAGCTGGATACCTCTAAATGTCGCGCAATCATTCGCTGCAGCACAATTCGTTGCGGTGATATTGGCATCATCATTCATATTATCTGAGCCTATCAACGGCGTACAATGGACTGGGATTGCATGCATAGCTTTTGGTATCGCTATTGTTGGCTGGTCTCACGGCTAGGTCGATATTTTTATGCGTAATAATATGAGGTTTACATTTATGAAAATATCCGACATTAAATGCCAGCTATGTTGGGGGTATTTATGAAAACCTTGCTTGACTTTTTTACAATCTTCGATGCTTGTAATAAACACGCTACTGGCCTGAGTGGCATGGTAGGAGTGTATTTCAATTGGGCGGGGTAGATTGAAATGCCAGGTAGTAATTATAAAATCGTCGACCATTGGACGATAAATTATTTTGCAAGATTAATTGAAGGAGGATCGGCGTTAATACTTATTTCGTTCTATTTTTCTCTGATCTGTTTGTTCGAATTATTGACACATGATGCAGGAATAATATCCAATTCAGCTTGTCCTCAATTTGGTGCTATAACGCTTTATTCCACACCAGCTGAAATTATTCAGTGTTATGGGGGTAGTGATATTGCTTCTTATGTCAGAAGCACCTATGCACTTGAAGAGCATGGGCTTAACGCATTTAGATCTTTGGGGTATGGCACATGGCCTCCGGGTTTTTCATTTATCGAGCTGGTTCTTATTCGGGCAAATCTTGTCCCGCTGCCCCTGGCATTGTTTTTGATATCGGCATTTCTCTGGGCAATTGTATTTTATCGTGTGTTCACGTTGTTGAAGCAATCAATCGGGATCGGCGCTGTATATACAGCTGGATTGCCCTTGCTTCTCCTGTTAGTGCCGTTTATTTCTGATTACTATTTATGGAATGCTATATTAATGTCGGAGCCAATTTCTACCGCGATTTTCGCAATCGCATTACTAGATATTTGGCGGTTGGTGTCAGCTAAGGTTGCAATTACCATAGGCAGAGCAATCTTCATAGGGATCCTGCTTGCGGTAGCAGCGTACATCCGTGCACAATTTGATCTCATTGTTCACGCTCTGGCGGGCGCATCGGTTTTCTTGATTGCAATCTATTACTTTTATTTGAAAAAAAACACTGATACTCGGCGGCGCCAGGAGTTGATAAAGCTATCTAGGAGCTTATTTATCATTTTCGTTTTTTATCAGGCATGTGTTTTGCCATACAAGATTTATATGCATCAATACGGGCATGCCATTGCTATGGCAAGTGTTTCCTATATATTTGAGAGTTTGTGGAGAGATGAAGACTGGCTCATTCAGCATGGTGCGGGTTTCATAAGTGCTGGTGGAGGGCATTCGATGTGTGCAGTCTCCCCGCAAAAATGTCGAGAATTTGAAAATCGTCGAGATCAGGGTGAGACCATCACCATTGAAGAATATAGAAATTCGGCAATTAAGGTTGCGATTACCCAGCCAATAGCTTTGTTAAGCTTCAAGTTACCCTATTTCTGGAAAGCATGGGGTGGTAGCTTTGATGATTTCTTTAAACAAACAGGGGAGGTGATGTTTAATACACTGCTGTTTATTTCGATTCTTATTGTAGCTGTTCTTCGTATTATTCAAAATCGATCACAAGGGCTAGTTGAGGCTACTATTTTTTCTGCCTTATTCGTTGGCTCTACGTTGTTCTGTTTTATTGTGCACTTCGAAGCGCGTTATTTGCTGCCGATAAAATTATTCGGCGTGTTATGGATATTGGTAGTTATGACCTCGATTGGCAGGCCATTATTAAGAAAAGCCGGCATGAGATTAATAAATCCGTGATTTTGTATTTTGGCTAAATGCCATCAAGTAAACCCATGGCTGGTTTTTCATCTATGGCCTTACCGGCTCGCCCATTCTGATTTGAAGGTATACACCTCAGCGACGCTGTAGTCTATAATTAAGCGTTATAAATAACTGATCAGGTCGCCTGGAAAGATATCAATATGAAGCAAAAATCATCATGGTGTATAAGCATTATTCCACTCATGCTTATATTTTCACTTCTTTTGATTGCTTGCGATAGTTCTGTTGATAATACAGAAACTACAATTGATGAGACTGAATTAGATTGGTCTCAGTGGAACAGAATCTCTAATCCGTTTGATGTTGAGCATTACCGACAAATTGCTATTTCGGAATGGTTAGGTCAGTGGCCTACCCGTATGCCTGATCTAGTAGAGTCAATTTCAGACCCGATATGGCCAGGTTATCAGATAGATCGCATAGAAGTTATGACAGATGGGCACCTAAGCGTGGCTTATCTGCTTCATCCAATATCTTCAAACGGAAAACTTGTCATATATCATCAGGGTCACAAAGGAGATTTCAGAATTTACGGAAAGGAGACGATTGACCGTCTATTGGAGTCCAATTTAACAGTATTGGCTTTGGCAATGCCTGAGCTTGGTATGAACGGTAGCGGATCTGGAACTGCTGCGCATATTGACTTGCCCCTGCATATATTTATTCTACCTGTTATCGTAAGCCTTAACTGGGTTGAGTCTGTTCTGGCGCCTCAGTCGACTGCGATGATAGGTATTAGTGGCGGTGGATGGACTACAGCTTTAGTCTCCGCATTAGATTCACGGATTACGGCAAGTTACCCAATATCTGGGGTTTATCCCGAGTTGTTGAGGCAACTGGATCCGAACTCATATGGAGATTATGAACAACGGCTGGTGTCAAATTTGTACCCTGAAACACCGGGCTATCTCGAACTCTTTTTACTGGCTTCTACTGGAAGGCGGCAAGTTCAGGTCTTTAACGAGATGGATCCATGTTGTTTCTCGGGTAGGTCACCAGAGTTATACCTGGAATACATCAATTCTCTTATGTTACAGCTAACGGGCAGCTTTGATATCTGGTTTTTCACAGAAGAAGGTGTGCATGGTATACCAACTTATATAGTGGATGAAATTATCCTTGATTTTTAAAAAATACGGGGATTTCGGTAAGGCGATCCCATTTGTTGTCGGATTGCATCCACAACTGACCCACCAACCCCGTAAATTGGCAGCTGAGATTGGCCCATGTTAAATCCTATAGTGCTGATCAGTTAGCAGGGGATAGCAGGAGTGATGGACATGAAATTATTAAGTGTGATTCGACGCTGGCATCTTCGTGATGGTATGTCCATGCATACGATTGCTGGTAGAACCGGGTAGTCTCGCCACAATGTTCGCAAATGCCAAGCCAGTGGCGCGGCTGATCACCAGTATCCAAAGCGTAAAGTCCCAGTATTGGAATCCCAGGGCTTTAGCCTGCTGGTTTAACACTGAGTCTCAGCGACCACGTAATTAGCGACAATCAGGTTAACAGCTGTTTTATAATCTGGTGTAATTGGCTATACCGGCTCCTATGATCGGGTTGTGGCTTTTGTGCGAGACACGCGTGTTGAACAAAAGTAGTTACGGCGATGCATGTGGCGATAGATTATTACCATTGACATTTATACCGGGTGTTGTGTTTCAGTTTTACTGGAGTGAATGTTGGGCCACTATTAATGGCATAAGCGCCGAGTTACAAACTACGCATTATTAAGATAAGCAATGGCAGTGCCATTGCTGAGTGTTTATATTTACCAGGTATGCGAAAAGCTCTTTAAAATGCGTCTCGGGAATCAGGCGCATATAATAATGGAAAAAACTTGGGAGTATTGGCGATCTCGCCGCATCGTGAAGCCAGATATCAGGTTTTGCTGGTCTATGCTTAGTATCGTAGAAATATTAATGTAGGAAGTATTGAGTTGGCCGATGTTTCAGGATATGGAAGTTGATGAACTTCGGCGCGCGGCGAGTGTACTTCAAGATTTCTTTGCATCATAGGAGCACACCCGATGATCAAGTTAATAAAAGATTCTGACGCGTTAATTTATTTTGACGTCATAAAGCCAGGTGAGCAGATACCACATGAAGGTCATTAATTTTTTCCGCAGGCTCCGCGATAAGTTGACCGGAGTAAGCGCCATGCATGCCAGATGTGACAGTTTGCAATCCAGGCTGGATGTACTGTCAGGCACGCTCAGCTCATCCGAGGGTGGCGGAAAAAATACCCATAATCAGCCGGAGATAATGAATATACATTCTGATTCGGTGGGTTCGCAGTCGGCAAATAAGTCAGAATCGATGGCAAATTTTCAAACTATCGATATTCCTTACGGAAATGTGGCGCACAACGTGCTGCAGCCGAACGAGGCAATCAGGGTTGTATTTATATTGCAGCACCTTTCAGTTTGGCCTGGTTGGCGCAGTGTTTGGGATGCTGCGAAAAATGATCCACGATTCCATACGAAGATTGTATTAACGCCATTCAGGCATCCTTTTTCATCGGAGGCGCTAACCTACGATGATGTGAGGCAATTCCTGATAAGTGAAAATATACCTTTTAATAGTGCGGAATATTTTGATTTGAACGCATTCAGGCCGCATGTTGTCTTCGTGCAAAATCCCTATGAAGAAACGCGTCCACAATCTCTGCAGATCGAGCGTATAAATAGTTCAGGAGCGAGAGTCGCGTATATCCCCTATGGTCTGGAAATGGGTGGTGGTGCATGGAACATAGCTGCGCAGTTTGATACGGTTATGCATCGATCTGCATGGAGAATATTTGCCCGCTCAGAACGACATAAGAAGATGTTCGGCAAATATTGTCGAGCCGGTAATGACCATGTTGTTGTGACAGGGCATCCTAAATTTGATTTGCTCGTGACGGATATTGCGGATCAATTACCTGCAACACTTGCTGAAAAGATTGCTCAGCGAAAGGTAGTGCTCTGGACGCCGCATTTTTCTGTGGGCGACCCACCAACATGGTCGACCTATAAATTATACAGTGAGTTTATTCTTGCCGAAATGGCTCGCAGGGTTGACCTGTTTTTACTAATTCGCCCTCACCCCATGTTTTTTCAGGCGATGCAGCAACACAGTGTTTTGGATGAGGACGGCGAGCAGAAATTTCGGCGGATGATTAACGAGAGCAGCAACATGGCGCTTGATGAGAATTCAGACCATCGACTATCATTTTCTGTTTCTGATGCACTGATGACCGATGTGGGATCATTCCTGCTGGAATACCTCCCTACCGGTAAGCCTCTTTTGTATTTACACCATCCGGACGGTCTTGGAATGAACGATGACAGAGACCTGGTTCGCTATCTCTATACAGCTACGGGTTCTAAGGATATCGCTAAATTTATGGATATGGTTACACACAGTGAAGATCCTCAAAAATCCGAACGTGAAGCTGTGCTGCCTGAGTTTCTGTTTGGACTGGATACCAATGTTGGCGAAAACATCAGTCAACATATCTATACAGCGATAAGTGCGGGGGATATTGGCTCGCCCACAGTGTCACCGGCCACAACGGAACAAATGTGCTCTGAGAACTACTGGAAGGATGCAAGCGATACATATCTTGCACCAGCTGATTACTACGACACCAAGGAAGCCATACTTAATGACTTGCTGGCTCGACTTCCGCCGTTTAAAAATGCAATCGATATCGGCTGCGGTGACGGTCGCTATACATTCCTGCTAGCGAAGAATGCCAATACTATTACGGGTTATGATATCTCACCATCCCTGACTGAGCAGGCCGTTGCAACGGCTGCTGCAGAAAACATCAGTAACGTCCGGTTTGTGACTCAGGAGCTAGAAACCATAGCGCCATTCGAAAAGTATGATCTGGTTGCGTGTATGGGGGTTACCAGTTGCATTTTCATGGATACAAAGTTTCTATCCTTTCTTGACAAGCTCAAAATGTTGTCCAGAAATGGGGGGCATCTACTGTTGATCGACACGCTTTCATCTGCTCAAGAGCAGGTGGCTACAGACCAGAATGGCTACATTGCCAAGTACCGATCCATAAGTGATTATCGTGCACTCATTGCACGACGGGGTTATGTTCTTCAGGAAGAGATATTAATCAAGGAAATTTCTGAAAGAAAACTGGTCAATAAATTATTTCTGTTTGAGTTTAATGAGCCTGGCTCACTGACGCTCGGCGAGTTTAATCATTCAGACGAAATAATCAATTCCACCGCTGGAACATAAATATGAGCAGAACATTTACGAAACCGGGTGACGAAGAGTTAGTAATTGACGAAGCGGCTGTGCTTGATTTCTTCGAAAAACGGGCCGAAAAAGTTGAAACTCTTGGGCCATCGCGTGCAGTGATATACCAGGATAAGAACCCGGTGTTAGCTGAGCGTCGGGATGCTGCTGAGAAGGCTTTGTTATATCCAATGCTCCATATAGATAAGGAAGCCCGCGTCCTCGACGCTGGGTGTGGTACGGGGAGATGGGCTGAGCTGGTTATCCCGGCATGCGGCACATACTACGGTGTCGACGTTAGTCCCGGGCTGGTGCGGGTTGCCAGGCAGCGCTTCGGTGATTGTAGTAACGCGAATTTTTCAGTGTGCTCACTTGATGATATTTCGCTCGAAGCTATCGGTGCACAAGACTTGTTTTCTCATATTTTGTCATTTGGTGTTTATATATATCTAAATGATGATGCAGTACTGGAGGCCCTGCGCAGATTTTCTTTAGTTGCAGCGCCAAATGCCAGGATACTCTTTCGTGAGCCTGTCGCGGTTCAGAATCGGTTGACCCTCAAGGAGCACTTTTCGGAGGATATGGATCAGTATTACAACGCAATTTATCGCACTGAATCTGAGCTTTTATCAATTTTCGATGCAACAATAGGTTCCGTTGGGTTCCAGTTACTAGATTGTGGGGATGTTTATGCCGAGTCGGAGTTGAATAATCGCGCTGAAACAAAACAACGATGGTTTTTATGGGAGCGTTGACAACTATGCGTACTGCTTTTTGTTTTGATCTTGATGGTACAGTTACTACAACCGAAGTGTTGCCATGTATTGCATCCGAAATTGGTGTTTCCGATGAAATCGCTACGCTTACTCGTGCCACAATGGATGGTCATATAGGGTTTGAACCAAGTTTTAGATTACGCTGCCTTATTTTAGGTCAGGTACCTGTCGCGAGAGTGCAGGAGGTGGTTGAAGGTATTCCACTTAACGAATCTATTTTGTCTTTCATACAGCTTAACAAAGCTGATTGTTTCCTGGTGACAGGAAATCTGGATATCTGGGTTCGACCTATTGCTGAAAAATGTGGCTGCAATATGTATTCTTCAAAGGCTTTCAATGAATCAGGTGAGTTGAAGCTGACAACTGTTTTAAATAAAGGTGATGCGGTCTCAGAAATAAGGGCCCGCGGTTATGAGCGAGTAGTCGCAATTGGCGATGGTGTCAATGACGTTCCGATGCTTGCGGCTGCTGATATTGGAATATCATTCGGTGGAGTACACTCGCCGTCACCATCTGCCGTATCGGTATCTGATTATATAATTCATGAGGGGGATGTGCTGTGCAGGATGTTACAAGCGCTGTAATAGCTGCGGCGGGTCTGGGTACCAGAATAGGCCTTGGTATGCCCAAGTGCATGATCGAAATTGGTGGGCAGACAATATTGTCGAGACTCATAAACACCCTGCGCCCACATGTTTCAGCGATTCACGTGGTCGTCGGTTATCGTGAAGAAATGGTAGTTGAATATTGTTCATTGCACCACCGCGATGTTGTGTTGGTTCGCAATCCCGATTTCCGCACTACAAATACGGCTTACAGTCTTTCTATGGGGTCTCAGCATCTACCAGGAAAGGTGCTCTACCTTGATGGCGATTTATTAGTTTCTGCTGCTAGTCTGAAAAAATTTCTGACGGCTGCGAAACAGCGAGATATCCTGGTTGGTCTAACAAATGCAAAAAGTGAGAATGCAGTCTATGTGCTTGCTGAGGAAGCTGGTGATTGTATTAATATTTCAGGTTTTTCGCGTGAACAGAAAACAAAATTCGAGTGGGCGAATATAATTTCAGCTCCAAATGATTTAATGCATGGCGCTCCAGGCTATGTTTTTGAGCGTTTGATCGAGCATCTGCCTTTACAGGGGCACATGCTCGAACTGGCAGAGGTTGATACACCTGATGATTTAAGCGCAGCGCAACACTTTGTGCACCAATTGAGTAGTTCTGAGTCGTCATCATAACGTGTTGATAATGTATCATTATCAGGTATGGTTGGGGAGTTGTAAGTGAAGTTTGAAAACTATGCTTCTATACATTCCCTGGCTGAAGCTGTTGCTGTTTTCACGGATAATGGCGATTTGGATAAGTCACTGCGGTTAATCCATGGTTGTGTTGAACGCATCATTACTGAGCCTTTATGCACCTCACAGGTGTACGGATCAAGAACACTCGATGGCCAGTGTCAGTGTATTGGCAAAACTAACCTTGCGACAATTAACTACTTAACTTCTGAAAATAATGAAAGTCAGCCCGGCCGACTAGCCATTGTTTATATTGTCACTAAACTGCAAAAATCAGGCGGACACACACGAGTCATTGAGGACTTCATCAGGGCGCAGCCTGATGCGCAACATATTATCTTGTCGACAGAGTTGATAGGGAGGTCTGATACCGACTATTTGATAAATGGACTGACGAGACTGGCCAAGATCAGCTTCGAGCAAGCACCGAAAGAAAACTTATCAACAGCGACTGACCTGGTTGCAACAGCGTCTTACTGAAAATCCACCCGAAAAAAGTCTACCTGTTCAATCATCATCAGGATAGTGTAGCTGTTGCAGCAATTCAGCCTGAGATGAAACTTGATGCCAGTTTTTATCATCACGGTGATCATCATTTGTGCCTGGGGGTGTACTTGTCACATCTTGAGCACATCGATCCTCATCCAATGGGATACCACAATTGCCGTGACGCACTGGGCATTGATAATACCTATATCCCGCTCACTGTCGACGACAAGGGAGATCGCGCCCTGCTGACTGGTCATTCCGTCAAAATGGGGTGCTCACAACCTGCACAGCAGCGAAATCAAACAAAATTGAAATTCCCTATTTCGTAAGTTATCTTGAGCTACTGCCCAAGCTACTGAAAGCAACTGGCGGAAGACACATCCATATTGGACGCCTGACACCATGGGCCCTTTTAAAAATCCGTTGGGGGCTGAAGCGCAATGGCATTCGTCCTGATCGCTTCATTTACATACCCTGGGTATCAAGTGTCTGGAAAGCTCTGCATGAGTACCGAGTGGACTGTATGTTGCTTCATTCCCGTACGGAGGTGGTTTGACCTTGATTGAAGCAATGGGGGCGGGTATTCCCGTGGCCTTGCACAGGCATATTTTTTCCCGAGTTCTAAGCGGAATTGAGCTTGCCTATGAGTCGGCCTTCAGCTGGCGTTCACCGAATGAGCTGTTAAATTTCTGCGCTTCTGTATCTACTGATGATCTCGAGAAAGCCAGCCGTGCTGGCCGTATGCAATATGAGAAATTTCATTCCTGGAAGATTCTTCATGCAATACTAAATGATGATGTTAATGACAACCCAGGACCTGCCGATCTATCCGATAAGTTTTTTGTCGAAAGTGACGAGTGGGCGCTGTGGATGGAGCGCCAGCTGACAATAAAAAGAGTGCTATCGAGAGCCACCTACCGAGCGTTCAGGCGTTTGAGGGCGTGGTGGTAAGTCATTTCGCGAGTACAGGCTTAAGCTTGCTCTTGATTTATGATCTGTGCGTTGTTCGTTTTCGTAATGCGTCGCTTATGTCAAGACTAGAGCGGACATTACTCGTTTGTCCCACGCTTAATCCCGGCGATATGCTTCGAGGATTGGCTCAGGGCATATAACAGTCAGCAGGACAAGCCTGCGGCAGCGTTGATAATTGACTCGGCCTCTGATGATGGTTCAGTTGAAATAGCGAAAAAATCAGGCTTCAGGGTGAAAGTCATTGACAGGGCGCAATTCAGTCACGGCGGCACACGTCAACGAGCTGTTGATGATAACGCGGGATTCGACTACATAATATTTCTTACACAGGATGCGGTTTTATATGATCGCCATGCGTTAAGTCTATTGTTGTCTGCGTTTGATGATGCCGATGTGGCCGCTGTATGTGGCAGGCAGCTGCCGCGTGAAAAAGCAGATCCAGTTGAAGCGCATGCCAGGTTTTATAGTTATCCGGACACATCGAATATCAGATCAATCAAGGATGCTGAAAGCCTGGGTATAAAAACCGCTTTCCTGTCGAATTCATTTGCGGCCTATCGTCGCGATGCCTTTTTGAGCGTGGGAGGGTTCCCGAAAGATGTGATTTTTGGTGAGGACATGTATGCAGCGGCCAGGTTGTTACTCGCAGGTCATAAAATTGCTTACGCTGCCGATGCAAGAGTGTATCATTCGCATGATTATTCCCTGGTTCAGGAAATGAAGCGCTACTTTGATATGGGGGTGTTTCATGCCCGCGAGCCGTGGATACGAGAGACCTTTGGAAGTGCAGAAGGTGCAGGCTCCCGATTCGTGATTTCGGAGCTAAACTATCTGGTACAGCATGCTTTCTGGAGATTGCCTGAAATCCTGCTCAGAAATGTTATGCGCTACACGGGCTTTAGACTGGGGCTGGCAGAGCGATATATCCCTCTGTATTTAAAAAGAAAAATCAGCATGAACCCACGATATTTTAAATAATAAAAACGCTTGACTATAATCGCCGTATAAAACGGAAAATTGACTGGTATGTATTTTAAAGGCTTCCTGAAAGGCCACGCGAATATCCTCAATCTGGTTCTAAGGTTCAGTGATTTGCTGGCGATTGCATTTTGTGGCCTGCTGGCTTTTTATAGCTCGAATGCCTATGAGTTCTACACAGCCTTAGGCGTAGAGGGTATTCCAGATCATTACATCAAAGTATTGCTGCTTGCGGTATTACTTGTCGGACTAATATTCCCTCTATTTTCTGTGTATCGTGTCTGGCGAGGTGCGTCTACGCTCACGGAAATTAAACATTTAACCATGGCGTGGACCATGGTTGCGCTCACCCTGGCAATTCTGGCCTTCATGACCAGGACCGGCGCTGACTATTCGAGATCATGGATGGGCATCTGGTTCGCCAGTGGCTGGATAGCGCTGGTCGGTTCGCGCGTTATCTTGCGCCTGGTGCTGCGCTGGCTGCGCAGCAGTGGTTTCAATCACCGCCATATCGTCATCGTGGGTACCGGCGAGCAGGCAGTGGTGGTGGCTGACAGGCTGCGCAAATCCACCTGGTTCGGACTCGAGATTTCGGCCATGTTTAGATCGAGTGACCAGTTATTACCCGCGTGGCTTAGCGGTACAAAAATCATCGACGATTTTGCCACCTTGCGTCAGCATGTCGATGACATGCAGGTCGACCAGGTCTGGATCTCATTGCCCCACAGCGAAGAAGAAACCATCCGTCGGGTGATCGGTGCGCTGGATGGTTCGGCGGTTGAAATTCGCTATGTGCCGGATATTTTCGAATACCAGTTGATGCATCACTCACTGACTGAAATGGCAGGTATCCCGGTGGTGAATATTTCGTACTCGGCCATCGACGGCGCCAACCGGTTTCTGAAGATGATTGAAGACTATGTACTTGCCTTCGTATTGCTGGTGTTCGCCAGCCCGCTGATGCTGCTGATCGCCATTGGCGTGAAGCTGAGCTCACCCGGGCCAGTACTCTACCGCCAGCGGCGTGTCGGCTGGAACGGCCAGGAATTCACCATGTTCAAGTTCCGCACCATGCCGGTCGATGTCGAAAACCAGACCGGGCCGGTGTGGGCGCAAAAAGGTGAAAAGCGCGCGACGCCCTTCGGCACTTTTTTACGCAACACCAGCATGGATGAACTGCCGCAGCTGTTTAACGTGCTGCTGGGCGAGATGTCGCTGATCGGCCCGCGGCCCGAGCGCCCGGTGTTCGTCGAAAAATACAAAAACGAAATTCCGCATTACAACAAGAAGCACCTGGTCAAGGCCGGCCTCACCGGCTGGGCGCAGGTACACGGCTGGCGCGGCAATACCTGCCTGCATACGCGCATCGAGCATGACCTGTATTACATTGAAAACTGGTCGTTATGGCTGGATATTAAAATTATTGTGATGACCGTGTTCAGAGGTCTTATTCACCGCAACGCCTACTGAGAGAAGGCCGAAATTATCGGTATATTTCAGTGACTTTAGCCACTGGTGCTATTGACGACAAATCCTCATCCACGTAGACTTCCCGCCCGATGTGACAGGGGTGACGATGCCCGTTGTATCGCTGCGTCCCCATCGTCTAGAGGCCCAGGACACCGGGTTTTCATCCCGGCAACAGGGGTTCGACTCCCCTTGGGGACGCCACTAATTCAAGGCTGGAGCTACGCTACCGTTCCGGCCTTTTTCATGTCCGCAGTCGTGTGGTGTAATGCCGCGCAGAGGTTGAGAACGACGCTTATATGAACACGTGTTCATTATGTAAAAACGGGAGCTTCGATGGTGAAATTACCATCGATGCTCCCGTTTTTTTTGCCCATAAACAAATCAGCATGGAGCAAACCCCGTGAACACAACGCAGCCCGCCGTCCTGGTTCTCGAAGACGGCAGTGTCTTCAGAGGCCTTTCGATCGGGGTAAGCGGTGAAACCGTCGGCGAAGTCGTGTTCAACACCGCGATGACCGGTTACCAGGAAATTCTCACTGACCCGTCCTATTCGTCCCAGATTGTCACCCTGACGTATCCGCATATCGGCAATGTCGGCTGCAATGACGGTGACTGCGAAGCCGACCGTGTACACGCTGCCGGGCTGGTGGTGCGTGATGCCGCGATGCTGATGAGCAACTGGCGCGGCCAGCAGAGCCTGCAGGAATACCTGCAATCCGAAAACGTGGTCGCCATTGCAGAAATCGACACCCGCCGGCTGACACGATTATTGCGCGACAAGGGCGCGATGAATGGCTGCATCATGGCGGGTGACTGTGACGAAGCTGCCGCGCTGAACAAGGCCACGGCGTTCGGCGGCCTCAAGGGCCTCGACCTGGCCCAGGTGGTGAGCGCGTCAGCAAGCCTACCCGTGGCGCGACGGTGAATGGAACCTCGACACCAACGCGGCCAATGCCATTGCCGCCAGCGATGTGCACTACCACGTCGTGGCCTACGATTACGGCGTCAAGCGCAACATCCTGCGCATGCTGGCGTCGCGCGGCTGCCGGGTTTCGGTGGTGCCGGCGAAAACCCCCGCGGCCGACGTACTGGCGATGAAGCCCGACGGTATCTTCCTGTCGAACGGCCCCGGCGATCCCGAGCCCTGTGATTACGCGATCGAGGCCATCCGCCAGATTTTGCAAACCCGACTCCCGGTATTCGGTATTTGCCTGGGCCACCAGCTGCTGGCACTGGCCTGCGGCGCCAAAACCCTGAAAATGAAATTCGGTCATCACGGTGCCAACCACCCGGTACAGGATCTAACCACCGGGCAGGTGATGATCACCAGCCAGAACCACGGCTTCGCGGTCGACGAATCCACGCTGCCGGCCAACCTGTGCGCAACCCACCGCTCATTGTTCGATGGTTCGCTGCAGGGAATAGCGCGCACCGACACCCCGGCATTCAGTTTCCAGGGCCACCCCGAAGCCAGCCCGGGCCCGCACGACATCGCCCCGATCTTTGACCGGTTCATTGAAATGATGGTAAAAAAATAGCCGCGAATATCGCAAAGGACGCAAAAAAAAGCGAAGTAATTGTTAATAGGGATGAAGGATGCGAATCAGAAAAAGGATATCTGAAATGGTTATTGGGTGTGCTCAAAATGTGAGTCGTGAACTTGGCCCTGGATTTCTTGAGGCCGTGTACGAAAATGCACTTGCATACGAACTGGAACAAAATGGTATTTCTTTTTCCAGACAACAGCCGCTTGATGTTTTCTATAAGCGAAAACTCATTGGTCAATATCAAGCGGATATTGTTATCGAGGATAAATTAATAGTTGAATTAAAGGCAGTTCCATCATTTAACGCCAACCATAAAGCGCAAGTAATTAATTATCTTCGTGCAAGTGGTCTAAGCGTGGCGCTGTTACTAAATTTTGGAATGGCACCATTGGGTATAAAACGAATAGTCTGGGAATACAGTGAAAAAGATAACATTTAATTTTGCGTCCTTTGCGTATTTTGCGGCAAAGGTTCTTTATCTGGACGTGCAATAGTGCGCAAGTGATACCTAGAATATGCCTAAAAGAACCGACATACACAGCATCCTGATCATCGGCGCCGGCCCGATTGTGATCGGCCAGGCCTGCGAGTTTGATTATTCTGGTGCACAGGCCTGCAAGGCGCTGCGCGAGGAAGGCTTCCGCGTTATCCTGGTCAACTCGAACCCGGCGACCATCATGACCGACCCGGAGATGGCCGACGCTACCTATATCGAGCCGATTACCTGGCAGACCGTGGCAAAAATAATCGAGCTGGAAAAACCTGACGCCCTGCTGCCCACCATGGGTGGACAGACTGCGCTCAACTGTGCGCTTGATCTCGATCGTGAAGGTGTGCTGGAAAAATTCGGCGTCGAAATGATCGGCGCCAGAAAGGAAGCCATCGACATGGCCGAGGACCGCGAAAAATTCAAGATCGCGATGGAAGACATCGGCCTCGACATGCCGCGCGCAGCCATCGCGCACAGCATGGAAGAAGCCTACCAGGTGCAGGCCATGGTCGGTTATCCCACTATCATCCGGCCATCGTTCACCATGGGCGGCAGCGGTGGCGGCATCGCCTACAACCGTGACGAGTTCGAAGAAATCTGCCGCCGCGGCCTGGATATGTCGCCGGTGAATGAACTGCTGGTGGAAGAGTCCGTGCTCGGCTGGAAAGAATACGAAATGGAAGTGGTGCGCGATAACAAGGACAACTGCATCATTATCTGCTCGATCGAAAACCTTGACCCGATGGGCATTCACACCGGTGATTCGATTACCGTGGCGCCGGCGCAAACCCTCACCGACAAGGAATACCAGCGCATGCGCGATGCCTCGATTGCAGTGCTGCGCAAAATCGGTGTCGACACCGGCGGTTCCAACGTACAGTTCTCGGTCTGCCCCGATGATGGCCGCATGACCATTATCGAAATGAACCCGCGGGTGTCGCGTTCATCCGCGCTGGCGTCGAAAGCGACCGGTTTCCCGATCGCCAAGGTCGCCGCCAAGCTGGCGGTGGGCTTCACCCTGGATGAATTGCAAAATGATATTACCGGTGGCGCCACCCCGGCATCGTTCGAACCGACGATAGATTACGTCGTCACCAAGATCCCGCGCTTCACCTTTGAAAAATTCCCGCAGGCTGAAAACCGTCTGACTACGCAGATGAAATCTGTCGGTGAAGTCATGGCGATTGGCCGTACCTTCCAGGAATCATTGCAAAAAGCCCTGCGCGGACTCGAAGTCGATATCGACGGCCTGACGCCGGTGCTGGAAGAAGGTTTATCGGATGACGAGGCCGAAGCCAGACTCAACCAGGAAATCAGTCTCGCCGGCGCAGACCGCCTGCGTTATGTCGGCGATGCTTTCCGCCGCGGTTATAGCCGCGAGCGCATGTTCGAACTGAGTAAAATCGATCCGTGGTTCCTGGTCCAGATCGAAGAACTGATCACGCTTGAGCAGGGCCTGGTCGGCAAAACGCTGGAACAGGTGGACGCCGACGAACTCAGAATACTCAAGCGCAAGGGTTTTTCCGACAGCAGGCTGGCACTATTACTCGGCACAAAAATGAACGCGGTGTACCAGCGCCGCCACCAGCTCGGGGTCACGCCGGTATTCAAGCGCGTCGATACCTGCGCCGCAGAATTTTCCACCTCGACCGCCTACATGTATTCGACCTACGAGGAAGAATGCGAAGCGCTGCCGTCTACGCGTGACAAAATTGTCGTGCTCGGTGGCGGGCCGAACCGTATCGGCCAGGGCATCGAATTTGACTATTGCTGCGTGCATGCAGTGCTGGCGATGCGTGAAGATGGTTATGAAACCATCATGATCAACTGCAATCCCGAAACCGTGTCGACCGATTACGATACTTCCGACCGGCTGTATTTCGAACCGCTCACGCTCGAAGACGTGCTCGAAGTGCTCGAAGTGGAAAAACCCAAAGGCGTCATCGTGCAGTACGGTGGCCAGACCCCGTTGAAGCTTGCGCGCGCACTCGAAGCCGCCGGCGCACCCATTATTGGTACCACGCCCGACTGTATCGACCTGGCCGAAGACCGCGAGCGTTTCCAGCAACTGGTCGAAGAACTCGGTTTGAAACAGCCACCAAACCGGCTCGCACGTTCGGCTGACGAAGCGGTCTCGCGCGCGGCCGAAATCGGTTACCCGCTGGTGGTGCGCCCGTCGTATGTGCTCGGTGGCCGCGCCATGGAAATTGTCTACGATGAAACCGATCTGAAACATTACATGCGCACCGCGGTCAGTGTGTCGAACGACGCCCCGGTATTGCTCGATCGTTTCCTGGATGATGCCGTTGAAGTCGATGTCGATGCGATCTGTGATGGCAAAGACGTGCTCATCGGCAGCATCATGGAACATATCGAGCAGGCCGGTGTGCATTCCGGTGATTCGGCATGTTCATTGCCGCCGTATTCGCTGTCTAAAAAAATTCAGGACGAGTTGCGTGAACAAACCCGCCAGCTCGCACTCAAACTCGGCGTCGTGGGTTTGATGAATATCCAGTTTGCGATACAGGGCGACAATATTTATTTGCTCGAAGTGAATCCGCGCGCATCGCGCACGGTGCCGTTCGTGTCAAAAGCCACCGGGCTACCGCTGGCAAAAATTGCTGCACGTTGTATGGCCGGGCGCAGTCTCGCATCGCAGGGTGTCACCCGCGAAGTGATTCCGTCGACTTACGCAGTGAAAGAATCGGTGTTCCCGTTTGTGAAATTCCCCGGAGTCGATCCCCTGCTGGGGCCGGAAATGAAATCCACCGGCGAAGTCATGGGCGTGGGCAGTTCCTTCGGCATGGCGTTTGCAAAAGCGCAACTCGGTGCCGGCGTGGTGTTGCCGACCGCGGGCAATGTTTTTATCAGTGTGCGTGAACGTGATCGCAAGTATGCTGTTGAACTCGGCCGCAGCCTGGCTGAACATGGCTTCAAGCTGATAGCCACGCGGGGTACCGGCAGGGCGTTGAAAGAAGCGGGCATCGAATGCGCGCTGGTCAACAAGGTATATGAAGGCCGGCCGCATATTGTTGACATGATCAAGAACGAAGAAATTAAACTGATTATCAATACCACTGAAGGCAAAAAGGCCATCGCCGATTCATACACGATTCGCGCATCGGCACTGCAGCATAAGGTAAGCTACACCACCACGATTGCCGGCGCGCGTGCAACCTGCAATGCGCTGGATTATCTGGAACAGAACGCGGTTACCCGTTTGCAGGACCTGCACGCGGCAATCAAGAAAGAGGTCGCAGCATGAGCAAGGTGCCTATTACTGTACAGGGTGCAGAAAAACTTCAGCAGGAACTGCAGCAGCTGAAATCCGTGGATCGTCCGCGCGTGATCGAAGCAATTGCAGAAGCACGTGCACACGGTGATTTAAAAGAAAACGCCGAGTATCACGCCGCGCGTGAACAGCAGGGTTTTATCGAAGGCCGTATCAAGGACATCGAAGGCAAACTCGGCAACGCCACCATTATCGATGTCACCAGCCTGGCGGCTGACGGCAAGGTGGTGTTCGGCGCTACCGTGGATGTGGCCGACGAAGAAACCGGCGATGAACTGACCTACCAAATCGTCGGTGAAGACGAGGCCGATATCAAGGCCAACAAGATTTCCTACAGCTCACCGATAGCGCGCGCATTCATCGGCAAAGTGGAAGGTGATGTGGTAGATGTGCAAACTCCGGGCGGTGTGCGTTCATTCGAAATCGTCGAAGTGAAATACATATAAAAAATTCAGCCGCAAATGAACGCGAATGAACGCGAATTAAAAAATTATATATGTGAAACCAGATGCTGCTGTCTGGTTAGAAATGCTGGATACGACGCAGTTTTCATTTTTCTGTTCGTATGGGAGCAGCAATTATGGTTAACCTCAGCGTCTTCAGATCTGAAGATTCGTTAGATAAATTATTTAATTTGCGTTCATTCGCGTTCATTCGCGGCTATTTATTATTTACTTTGGCAATTCAACCACGGGATTTTTGGTGTTGCGGCGAAACACGCAAACGGTTTTGCCGATTGACTGCACGATTTCTGACTGGCTGGTATCACACAGCGATTCGATGACTTGCCGACGCATGTCGCGGTCATCCACGGCGACTTTAATTTTTACCAGTTCGTGGTGATTGAGTGCAATTTCCAGTTCATCCAGTACTTCCTGGCTCAGGCCTTTTTGACCGAGCATGACGATCGGGTGCAGGGCGTGACACAATCCGCGTAAATGTTTAATCTGGTTTTTTGTAAGTGACATCTGAACACCCACGGTGTAAAGCTGAACGGCGGCGAACTATAGCACGAGTGAGCGGAACATGAGTAAGAAGGGCAGGAGTAAATCCAGCAGGCAGTGGCTCAAGGAACACTTCGAAGACGAGTACGTGTTGCGCTCGCAGCAGGACGGTTATCGTTCGCGCGCGATTTACAAACTGATCGAAATCCAGCAAAAGGACCGGCTGCTCAAACCGGGCATGACGGTGATCGATCTCGGCGCCGCGCCGGGTGGCTGGTCGGAATACGTGCTGACCCAGCTGGGGGGAAAGGGCCGTATTATCGCGCTGGATATTTTGCCGATGGAACCCATCGAAGGTGTGGAAATCATCGAGGGTGATTTCCGCGAAGAAAGTGTTTATACGCAATTGATGAAACTCATGGGTGATGATCGCGCCGACCTTGTAATTTCGGACATGGCACCCAATATAAGTGGCATGGGCGTGGTGGACATGCCGCGTGCGTATTATCTCGCCGAACTGGCGCTGGAACTTGCCAGGCAGGTGCTCAAACCCGGTGGAGGGCTGCTGGTCAAGCTGTTTCAGGGTGAAGGCTTCGAGGCCTACAATAAAAGCCTGAAGCAGAATTTTGCCAGGGTGGTGATGCGCAAGCCTAAAGCTTCGCGAAACCGCAGCCGAGAAATATATGCAGTCGCCACGGGCTTTGCTGGCAACAGGCAGTGAACTATAGTAAGTTTAACAACATCTAATATTCGTTATTTATTCGCGGATACATTCGGAGCGCTAACTTGAACGATCTGGCCAAGAATCTCATCCTGTGGGCTGTCATAGCGGTAGTACTGCTGTCAGTTTTCAGTAATTTCAGCAAAACCGGCACCAGCCCACAGATGGTCGCGTATTCCGCGTTCATTGATATGGTGAAACAGTCACAGGTCAGCGAAGTTGTGATCGATGGCCGTGATATCAAGGGCCGATTGTCCAACGGTACGCCGTTCAGCACCTACAGCCCCGAAACCAACAATAGCGCCATGGTGGGTGACCTGCTCAGCAACGGTGTTGAAATCAAGGCGATGCCGCCGGAAAGCCAGTCTTTGCTGATGACCATATTTATTTCATGGTTTCCGTTCCTGCTGCTGATAGGCATCTGGATATTCTTCATGCGCCAGATGCAGGGCGGTGCGGGTGGCCGTGGCGCCATGTCGTTCGGCAAGAGCAAGGCGCGCATGCTGGGTGAAGACCAGATCAAGGTCACATTCAATGATGTTGCCGGTGCAGACGAGGCCAAGGAAGAAGTTTCCGAGCTGGTCGAATTTCTGCGCGACCCGGGCCGATTCCAGAAACTGGGCGGCAAGATTCCCAAGGGCGTGCTCATGGTGGGTTCGCCGGGTACCGGTAAAACCCTGCTGGCACGTGCCATCGCCGGTGAAGCCAAGGTGCCGTTCTTCACTATTTCAGGTTCCGACTTTGTTGAAATGTTTGTCGGCGTCGGTGCCTCGCGCGTACGTGACATGTTCGAGACGGCGAAAAAACACGCGCCCTGTATTATCTTCATCGACGAAATCGATGCTGTCGGTCGTCATCGCGGTGCCGGTCTCGGCGGTGGTCACGACGAGCGCGAGCAGACCCTCAACCAGTTGCTGGTCGAAATGGATGGTTTCGAAGGCAACGAAGGCGTGATTGTCATTGCTGCCACCAACCGTCCCGATGTGCTCGATCCGGCGCTGCTGCGCCCCGGTCGTTTCGACCGCCAGGTGGTGGTGCCGCTGCCCGACATCCGTGGTCGCGAACAGATTCTGAAAGTCCATATCCGCAAGGTGCCGGAAGCACGTGATGTCAATCCGGCGATTATTGCCCGTGGCACACCCGGTTTCTCCGGTGCCGATCTGGCCAACCTGGTGAACGAAGCCGCGTTGTTTGCCGCGCGCGAAAACTGCAAGCAGGTCGAGATGCGCCATTTCGAACGCGCCAAGGACAAGATCATGATGGGCACCGAGCGTCGCTCCATGGTGATGTCGGAAGACGAGAAAAAACTCACGGCTTACCACGAAGCCGGTCATGCGATTGTCGGTCGACTGGTGCCGGAACATGATCCGGTCTACAAGGTCAGCATTATTCCGCGTGGCCGCGCGCTGGGTATTACCATGTTCCTGCCCGAAGCCGACCGCTACAGCCACAGCAAGAAACATCTCGAAAGCATGATCTCCAGCCTGTTCGGCGGGCGTATTGCCGAAGAGCTGATTTTTGGTGCTGACAGCGTGACCACCGGCGCTTCGAATGATATCGAGCGCGCCACCGAAATTGCGCGCAACATGGTGACCAAGTGGGGCCTGTCAGAACGTCTCGGCCCGCTGACCTATATCGAGGACGAAGGCGAAGTGTTCCTCGGTCGCTCGGTGACCAAGCACAAGAACATGGGTGACGATACCGCGCGCATTATCGACGAAGAAGTGCGCACTTTCATCGACCGTAATTACGAACGCGCGCACAAAATGCTGAGCGATAATCTCGATATACTCAATAACATGGCGGAAGCACTGATCAAATATGAAACCATTGACGTGGCCATGATTGACGCGCTGATGGAACGCCGCGAGCCGCCGCCACCGAGAGACTGGCACGACACGCCAGAGCCGCCGACTGGCCCAAGTGGTGGTGCCAGTGCAGACATCGGTGAAAAAGCCGATAAACATAAAGGCTCAATTGGTGGCACGGCAAATCAGCACTGATCATTGAGCAATTAATAATGAATAGTGAATAATGAAAAATGAAATGCCGGGCTCGAATGTTTTTGCCGGGTGTGAAAAGATATTAAAGGGAGCTTGGCTCCCTTTTTTATTGATACCTTACAGATACATGGGTAGTGATATTTAATGAGCAGTGTTGATAAAACCCTGGAGCTGTTGCGCTCGCATCGGCCGGTGATTCTGGGGGTGCTCAATGTCACGCCGGATTCGTTCTCGGATGGCGGACAGTTCAGCGGCGTGGAAATCGCGCTCGAGCGTGCGCGTGAAATGGAACTCCAGGGTGCCGATATGATCGATGTCGGTGGTGAGTCCACCCGTCCCGGCGCCGAGCCGGTGACTGCAGATGAAGAAATCCACCGGGTGGTACCTGTGATCGAGGCGATTCGCCAGCACAGTGATGTGCCCGTTTCGATCGATACCAGCAAGCCCGAAGTGATGCGCGCCGCTGTCGCCGCCGGCGCCAATTTGATCAATGATGTTTATGCCCTGCGTGCGCCCGGTGCCGTGGAAGCCTGTGCCGAGCTGAATGTGCCGGTATGCCTGATGCACATGCAGGGCGAGCCGCGTACCATGCAGCACAGGCCGGAGTATCAGAACGTGGTGGCCGAGGTGCGCAAGTTTTTGCGCGAACGTGCCCAGGCCTGTGTCGAGCGCGGGATATCCGAACAGCATATTATTCTCGACCCGGGTTTCGGTTTTGGCAAAAGCCTCGAACATAATCTGCAAATGCTGGCCAACATCGACGCATTTTGTGGTCTAGACTTTCCGGTACTGGTGGGTATTTCACGCAAGAGCATGCTGGGCGAGTTACTGGAACGGCCGGTCAATGACCGAGTCATCGGTAGTGTGACCGCAGCAGTGATCGCGTGCATCAAGGGCGTGCGGTTTTTCCGGGTGCACGATGTCACGGAAACGGTTGATGCATTAAAGCTGTGCGACGCAGTTAGAAAAGCAATGAATAATGAATAGTGAATAGTGAATAGTGAATAGAATGTAGCCCGGATGCAGTTCTACCGCATCCGGGGAAAAGTGAATACGATAAACAGAAACCTCAGAACAGAAGTGAATTGATAATGGCGCGTAAATATTTTGGAACCGATGGTATTCGTGGGCGTGTCGGTGAAGGCATGATGACGGCCGACCAGGTACTCAAGCTCGGCTGGGCCGTTGGCCGTGTACTTGCCAGCCAGGGTGAACGCCTGGTCGTGATAGGCAAGGACACGCGCATTTCCGGGTATATGTTCGAATCCGCGCTGGAAGCGGGCCTGTCAGCGGCCGGTGTCAATGTGCGCCTGCTCGGGCCGATGCCGACGCCGGGCATTGCCTATCTCACGCGCACGCTGCGCGCATCGGCAGGCATAGTGATCAGTGCCTCGCACAATCCTTACTACGATAACGGGCTCAAGTTTTTCTCGGCGCAGGGCACCAAGCTGCCAGATGATATCGAACACCGCATCGAAGACATGTTCGAATCGCCCATGACCACCGTTGATTCGGCGCAACTCGGCAAGGCCCAGCGCGTGGCCGATGCCTATGGCCGCTATATCGAAGCCTGCAAGGCGAGTATTCCAATCGGCACGCGTTTCACCGGCATGAAAATAGTGCTCGATTGCGCCAACGGCGCGACCTATCACATCGCGCCCAGCGTGTTTATCGAGCTGGGTGCCGAGGTGATTACCATCGGTGACGAGCCCGATGGCCTCAATATCAATGCCGATATCGGCTCGACCTCACCACGTGCGCTGCGTGAAAAAGTACTGGCTGAAAAAGCCGACCTTGGTATCGCGTTCGACGGTGATGGCGATCGCGTGGTGATGGTCGATGCCAGCGGTAATATTGTCGATGGCGACGAGCTGCTCTACATCATTACCTGTTCGCGGGTGCGCAGCGGTGCCCAGCCTGGCGGCGTGGTGGGCACGCAGATGAGCAACATGGGGCTGGAGCTGGCGATCCGGCGCATGGGGCTGGAGTTTGTACGCGCGGCCGTCGGCGACCGTTACGTGCTGGAAGCGCTCAATCAAAGACAATGGAGCTTCGGTGGTGAATCCTCCGGGCATATCATCTGTCTTGATCGTACCACCACGGGTGACGGCATCGTGTCGGCCTTGCAGGTGCTGGAGCACCTGGCTGAAACCGGGCAGTCGCTCAGCGACGCGCTTGGCAGCATGCACAAGCTGCCGCAGTGCATGATCAATGTGAAACTCAGCGGGCAGGGCGATCCGCTGAACTCAAGCGCGGTCAAAGCGGCAGTGAAAAATGCCGAAAAAGTCCTCAATGGCAGTGGCCGCGTGCTGTTGCGCCCCTCCGGCACCGAGCCGCTGGTGCGGGTGATGGTGGAAGGTGAAAACGAGGCCCAGGTCAACGAACTTACGCAATCTATCGCCACTTCAGTTCAGGCCGCCTTGTAAGTCTGCCCGTCTTTGCCTGCCGGCGCTGCGCGCCAATAAACTAAGTCTTTGTTTATCTGAGGCCCTTCACATCAATTTTGGCGACGGTGGCGGGCATATATACCCATTCGCGTCATTGATTTATTCAGTGCCGACAGGTATCCTTGCCCCCCTTTAGAATCAGGTGGAGTGCGTAATGCGGCAGGTGATGGTAGCTGGCAACTGGAAGATGAACGGATCCAGGGAAAGCGTCAAACAGCTCATTGAGGGAATCAAGGCAGGTGCTGCCGGCGTAAAAGCCGAAGTTGTCGTCTGTCCCACCTATGTATTCATCCCCGGCGTTGCCGACGCCATTGCCGGTTCTGGCATCAAGCTGGGTGCGCAGAACATGTGCGACCAGGATTCAGGCGCATTTACCGGTGAAGTTGCCGGCCCCATGCTGAAAGACTTTGGTGTCGAATATGTCATTATCGGCCATTCCGAGCGTCGCAGCCTGTACGGTGAAACTGACGCTGTTACCGCGATCAAATACAGCGCAGTATTAAAGCACGGTCTGAAACCGATTTTCTGTATCGGCGAAACCCTGGAAGAGCGCGAATCCGGCGTCACCGAGAAAGTCATCGCGCGCCAGCTGGACGCCTTACTGTACGCCGAAGGTGTGGGCTCGCTGGCCAACGCAGTGCTGGCCTACGAGCCGGTCTGGGCGATTGGTACCGGCAAGACAGCTTCGCCCGAACAGGCGCAGGAAGTACACGCATTCATTCGCAACAAGATTGCTAAACTGGATGAGGACATAGCGGCAGGCCTGCGCATCCTCTACGGTGGCAGCATGAACCCCGCCAACGCGGCTGAGCTCATCGGCCAGGCGGACATCGATGGCGGTCTGATCGGCGGCGCTTCACTCAAGGCTGAAGATTTTTTAACAATTTGTAAAGCGGGCGGTTAATTTAAGTGGATATAATTCTGCTGGTACTTCATGTATGTCTTGCGTTCGGTATCATTACCCTGGTACTGCTGCAAAAAGGCAAAGGCGCGAGTGAAGGCGCAACATTTGGCGGCGGTGCAACCTCGGTATTCGGTGCCAGCGGCTCGTCGAATTTTCTGAGCAAAACCACGGCAATCCTTGCCACCGGTTTTTTCCTCAACAGCCTCGCGCTCGCTTACCTGGCGGCTAACCGCGATATGCCTACCAGCGTTATTGATAGCATTGAGCAAATTCAGTTACAAAGTGATACTCCGGCAGTAGAAGCACCCCTGTTTAATGCGGTCGAGGACAATGTGCCTCAACCCGCCGAGCTTCCTGCCGAAGCCGACAGTGCTATACCACCACCGGCTGCAGAGTAACGATCACTGTTAGATCAATAGCCGACGTGGTGAAATTGGTAGACACGCTATCTTGAGGGGGTAGTGGCGAAAGCTGTGCCGGTTCGAGTCCGGCCGTCGGCACCATATAACAAGACGATAATACGTCGGTGATAAGTCGACGCTAAAAGGGAAAAAGTCCAGAGGACGTCTCCAGGGCGGAGCAACATAACGAACAGGGCCGGCAATGTACCGGGCCTATGCGGAGTTAAAATGCTCGAAAATTATTTGCCAATTCTGATTTTTCTCGCCATCGGCGTGGGCGTGGGTGTCATTGCCATGTTTATGGGCGGTTTCCTGCTGGCGCCGCATCGCCCTGACGCCGCCAAGAATTCTCCTTTCGAATGTGGCTTCGAGGCATTTGAAGATTCGCGCATGAAATTCGATGTGCGTTATTACCTCGTTGCCATCCTGTTCATCGTATTCGATCTGGAAATTGCTTTCCTGTTTCCCTGGGCCATCGTGCTCGACGAGATCGGCATGTTCGGTATTCTTGCCATGGCCGTGTTCCTCGGCATCCTGGTGATCGGCTTTATATACGAGTGGAAAAAAGGAGCGCTGGAATGGGAATAGAAGGCGTACTCGAAAAAGGCTTTGTTACCACTTCAGCCGACAAGCTGATCAACTGGGCGCGCACCGGTTCGCTGTGGCCGATGACCTTTGGTCTTGCCTGTTGTGCGGTGGAAATGATGCAGGCAGGTGCTTCGCGTTATGACCTCGACCGTTTCGGTATTATTTTCCGGCCGTCACCGCGCCAGTCCGACGTGATGATTGTTGCCGGCACCCTGTGCAACAAGATGGCGCCTGCACTGCGCAAGGTCTATGACCAGATGGCGGAACCGCGCTGGGTGATTTCCATGGGCTCATGCGCCAACGGCGGCGGCTATTATCATTATTCCTATTCGGTGGTGCGCGGTTGTGACCGTATCGTGCCGGTCGATATATACGTCCCCGGTTGCCCGCCGACAGCGGAAGCGCTGCTCTACGGAATTATCCAGTTGCAGAACAAAATCCGCCGCACCAATACCATCGCTCGTTAGAAAGGAATCATTATGTCGAGCAAAGTTCAGCAACTCTCTGAAGCCCTCCAGCGCGCATTTGGTGCTCGCCTGGTATCGAACGTGGTTGCGGCAGGTGAAGTCACGATTGAAGTGTCAGCCACCGAGCTGATAGCCGTGTGCCAGCAGCTGCGCGACGACACTGCATTTGGTTTCGAACAATTGATTGACGTCTGCGGTGTGGATTATTCCGAGTACGGTAGTGCGGAGTGGACTACGACATCGTCAACCAGTACAGGTTTCAGTCGTGGCGTTACCCCGGGCGTAAACGCGCGCATGCGCTTTGGTGATGTACCGTCTTATAAAAACAATGATCGTCAGCGTTACGCCGCGGTTTACCATTTGTTGTCCATCCGTAACAACCAGCGCCTGCGCGTGCGTTGTTATTGCGAGAACGATGCCGTGCCGGTGGTGCCCTCGGTGATTTCATTGTGGGCATCTGCCAACTGGTACGAGCGCGAAGCTTTCGACCTGTTCGGTATTCTTTTCGAAGGCCACCCGGATCTGCGCCGTATTCTCACCGACTATGGTTTTGTCGGTCATCCTTTCCGCAAGGACTTCCCGCTGATTGGTCACGTCGAAATGCGCTATGACCCGGAACAGAAACGCGTGATCTACCAGCCGGTGACGATCGAACCACGCGTGCTGGTGCCGCGGGTGATTCGCGATGACAAAGCGCAGGCCGCAGAACCCGGTCAGAGCGAGCAGGAAAACAGCAATGCCTGAAATTCGTAATTACACGCTCAACTTTGGCCCGCAACATCCGGCTGCACACGGGGTATTGCGCCTGGTGCTGGAAATGGACGGTGAAGTGATTCAACGTGCCGACCCGCATATCGGCCTGTTGCACCGCGCGACTGAAAAACTTGCCGAAAGCAAACCCTATAACCAGAGCATCGGTTACATGGACCGGCTCGATTATGTATCGATGATGTGTAATGAGCACGGTTATGTGCTGGCCATCGAAAAACTGCTTGGTGTCGAATGCCCGGAGCGCGCGCAGTACATTCGTGTGATGTTCGATGAAGTCACGCGAATTCTTAACCACCTGTTGTGGATAGGCGCGCACGCACTCGATGTCGGCGCCATGACCATGTTCCTCTATGCTTTCCGCGAACGCGAAGATTTAATGGACTGCTACGAAGCGGTTTCCGGTGCACGATTGCATGCAACCTATTACCGCCCCGGTGGTGTCGCGCGCGATCTGCCCGACAGCATGCCGCATTACAAGGCGTCGAAATGGCATAACGAACGCGAAGTGCGCAAACTCAATGAAAACCGCCAGGGCTCGCTGCTCGATTTCCTTGAAGATTTCACTGTACGCTTCCCGGCCTATGTCGATGAATACGAAACCCTGCTGACCGATAACCGCATCTGGAAACAGCGTACGGTCGATATCGGTATCGTCACACCGGAACGTGCCATGGAGCTGGGATTCACCGGGCCGATGTTGCGCGGTTCAGGCGTGGAATGGGATTTGCGCAAGAAGCAGCCCTATGAAGTGTATGATCGGATGGATTTTGATATTCCTGTCGGCACCAACGGCGACTGTTATGACCGCTATCTGTGCCGCATGGAAGAAATGCGCCAGTCGAATCGCATTATTAAACAATGCATCGACTGGCTGCGCGAAAACCCGGGCCCGGTCATTCTTGAAGACCATAAGATTACCCCGCCCGATCGTGAAACCATGAAAGCCGACATGGAATCGCTGATCCATCATTTTAAACTGTTCACCGAAGGTTTCTGTTTGCCCGCGGGCGAAGCCTATGCCGCTATCGAACACCCCAAGGGAGAGTTCGGTACCTACATTATTTCTGACGGTGCCAACAAACCCTATCGACTGAAAATCCGCGCGCCGGGATTTGCGCATTTGTCAGCGATGGATGAAATGTCAAAAGGCCACATGCTGGCCGACGTGGTGGCGATTATTGGTACCCAGGACATCGTGTTCGGCGAAGTCGACAGGTAAGTGAATCCGATGAACGAAGCCCAAGAAAATCAATTATCAAAACACGCATGCGACGAGATCGACGTTTTGCTCGCGCGCTATCCGGAAGACAGGAAAAAATCCGCCTTACTGGGTGCGCTCAATGTGGCGCAGCACGAGAACGGTGGTTATCTCACCACTGCATTGATGGATGAAGTGGCAGCGATTCTTGAGCTGGCGAAAATCGAAGTCTACGAAGTCGCCAGTTTTTATTCGATGTACGAACTGAAACCTGTTGCTCGGCATAATGTCGCGGTATGCACCAATATTTCGTGCATGCTGATGGGGTCTGAAACTATTGTCGATCATGTCGAGAAAAAATTCGGCATCAAGATCGGTGAAAGTACGCCCGACGGCAGGATCTACCTGAAAAAGGAAGAAGAATGCCTCGCCGCCTGCGCCGGCGGCCCGATGATGCAGGTCAATCACAAATACTACGAGAATCTCACGCCTGAAAAAGTCGACGAGATCCTGGACGCACTGGAATGAAGATGAGTCCGCCAATGAACGCAAATGAACGCGAATGTAAAAAATTTGCTGGTAGTTATGCTCGGGCTTTAAAGCATGTTACTGATCATCATGTAGTTTGCCGTACTGATAAAGATATTTGCGTTCATTTGCGTTCATTTGCGGCAAAGATTTTTTTAATTCGTGATTTATGTGTGTTCAATGCATGGAGATTGCAGACTGATGGCTAACGAAGTTTGTTTCGCGACCTTGCAGTTTGAAGACACGCCGTGGTCTTACGAGAATTATCTCAAGACCGGTGGTTACCAGGCGTGGCGCAAAATTTTGCAGGAAAAGATTACCCCCGAGACTGTGATTGAGGAGGTCAAGGCATCAGGCCTGCGCGGTCGTGGTGGTGCGGGTTTTCCCGCCGGCCTTAAATGGAGTTTCATGCCGCGTAATGCGCCGGTACAAAAATACCTGGTGTGCAATTCGGATGAATCTGAACCCGGCACCTGTAAAGACCGCGATATTCTGCGCTTCAATCCGCATGCGCTGGTCGAAGGCATGGCGATTGCGTGCTATTCCATGGGCGCGACCGTGGGTTACAACTACATGCGCGGCGAATTTATGGATGAGCCGGCGCAGCATTTCGAACAGGCATTGAAAGAAGCCTACGACAATGGCTTGCTGGGTAAAAATATTCTCGGCAGCGATGTCACGATTGATATCTATCCGTCACTCGGCGCCGGTGCCTATATTTGCGGCGAAGAAACTGCCTTGCTCAACTCGCTCGAAGGCGAGCGCGGCCTGCCGCGATTCAAGCCGCCGTTCCCGGCCAACTTCGGCCTCTACGGCAAACCCACCACGGTAAATAACACCGAAACCCTGTCGTCAGTACCGGCCATCATGCGCAATGGCGCGAAATGGTTTGCAGACTTCGGTGTGCCCAACAGCGGCGGTGTCAAACTGTTTTCAGTCTCCGGGCATGTGAACAAGCCCGGTAACTTTGAAATCCCGATGGGTACGCCCTTTGCCGAGCTGCTCGAAATGGCCGGCGGTGTGCGCGGTGGCAAAAAACTTAAAGCCGTGATTCCGGGCGGGTCTTCCGTGCCCGTGGTACCCGCCGAGATCATGATGCAGGCCAACATGGATTACGATTCAGTGGTGGCCGCCGGTTCCATGCTCGGCTCCGGTGCGGTCATCGTGATGGATGAAACCACCGACATGGTGCAGGCTTTACGCCGCATCTCGCGTTTTTATTTTTCTGAATCCTGCGGCCAGTGCACACCCTGTCGTGAAGGTACCGGCTGGCTCTACCGCATGCTGACACGCATCGTGGAAGGCAAGGGCACCTACGACGATATCGATAAACTCGATGATGTCGCCAGCAAGATCGAAGGCCGCACCATTTGCGCGCTGGGTGACGCCGCGGCCATGCCGGTACGCAGTTTCATCAAACACTTCAGGCCCGAGTTTGAATACTACGTAGAAAACAAACGCAGCATGGTCAGGGCAGCATGAAAAACTGGCCGCGAAAAACGCGAAAGACGCAAATTAGTAATATGAAAGCATCCGTAACAAATTACGTAAATAGTATCTGTTTTACATTCGCGTCATTTGCGTACTTTGCGGCAAATTAGTTTCTGAATATTATGAGCGAAAACACTAATACAGACATGGTCACCATCACAATCGACGGCGTCGTGATGCAGGCGCGCAAGGGCGCGATGCTGATTGAGCTGACCGACCAGGCGAATATTCGTGTGCCGCGTTTTTGTTATCATGAAAAACTTTCGGTCGCTGCCAATTGCCGCATGTGCCTGGTCGAAGTGGAAAAAGCACCGAAACCACTACCCGCCTGTGCAACGCCGGTGATGGATGGCATGGTCGTGCACACGCATTCAGCCATGGCGCGCGAAGCCCAGCAATCGGTGATGGAGTTTCTGCTGATAAATCATCCACTGGACTGCCCGATATGTGACCAGGGCGGCGAGTGTGAATTGCAGGACGTTGCCATGGGCTATGGCAATGACGTGTCGCGTTACGT
>CAWKAL010000071.1:0-13186 GCA_963847575.1 uncultured Gammaproteobacteria bacterium | reverse complement strand
ACGTATCGCCACCAAACGGCCGCACCTTGCTGACTTCAAGATTTTTATTGCGCAGCATGGCGCAGGCGTATTCCGTCAGCTGATCAATATTCTCGGGGGACGACAGGGTGCCGGACTCATCGTCGGCATGCTCAGCTATGAGCGTGAAAATTTCGGGTTGCGCCTTGGGCATGGGTGATGGTGCAGCGTCCTTATTCTGGTTTGCATTGTGAAGCAGGGTTCTGTTCAACAAACTGCCTAGCATTATTAACACATCCTTCCGGGAGATGAAACCGCCACCCCCGATATATAGTTTCTGTGAAATCCAAAATCCACAATATTTTGTGCTTTAATCCTTTTCATTTCAAATTAAAACAGGGATTGCGGGCTTGCAGAAAGAAACCACACCTGCCGACGGGGAAAGTCGGCATAACTTACACAAACCAGTTGAGTTTGCACAACAAAACACCTATCTAACTGATTCACCTGACTATTCCAGAACGTGTACGAATATTGCATATCTGGAAGTAGATGCTGGCTCCCCGTCGTCAGTCGAAATTGTAAAATCGCCCGGAAACCCGGCCCTGCCAGGCATACTGGGCCAAATGAGACAAAACACGATAACCGGCATGCAGACTGAAGCGCGCAAGATAGTGCAAAAAACAGATGTGGACAAGCTTCCCAGCCTGCCGCATGTTTTATTACGCCTGCTCGCGATCTGTCACGATGAAAGCATGTCGTACGAGCAACTGGCCGATGTGCTGCGCAAGGACCCGTCGCTCTATCTCAAGGTGATGTCGGTATGTAGTCGCCAGATCTGCGACCGCGACAAGCCGCAACCGCCGGAGCAGATGCTCAAGCGCCTCGGTATCAATACCATCAAGAGCATCGCCGTCACCTCGGCAGCCCAGCAGTTCTTCTCGCGCAACAACCACGAACGCACCGATTTCATCAAGCAGCACTGGCAGCACTCGCTGCTCTGCGCCACCATTGCCGAAGCGATTGCCGCACACCTGCACTACCCACAGCCCAGCAGATGCCTATGGTGCCGGCCTGCTGCACGACATCGGCCAGCTGGCGCTGGAGAGCGCGTTTCCGGAAAAATACACCACCACCTTCGCCGAGCTGTCAGAAGACAACAATTTCCAGGACCTCGAAATCGAGGCCTTCGACACCACGCATGATGAAGTCGGTGCCGACCTGTTGCGCAAACACGGCGCCAGCCCGTTCCTGGTGGATGCCGTGCTCTATCACCATGAAACCCTCGATAATATTCTCGACGCGCACCCGCTGGTCAAAATAGTCCACCTCGCCAACCTGCTGGCAAACAGGGATTTCAAGCAGGAAGACGCCGATGTCTTCGAGGAAGCCGACACCCTGTTTGGGTTTGATCGCGCAGCGGTGCTGGAATTACTGGAAAAGGCCCGCGAACGCATCGACGCTGAAGCGGGCAAGCTTGAAATTGATTTCGCTGCAGACGGTGCAGATGGCGAAACCACCCGGCAGATCAAGGCGCGCGAAGAATACAAGCAGCTCCAGCTGGCCGAGCAGATCCGCAACATTGCCATGCTGGACGGTGTGCACCAGCACCTGTCGCGTATTGAAGGCGAAAAACAGCTGCTGAATGCCATCGAGCAGCACATCGGTATTCTGTTCAGCGTCAGCAAAAGCATCCTGTTTCTGTACGATGCCGGTAAGGACAGGCTACGCGCCATGGCCTCTGACAAGCTGCCCGCGCGGCTGGACGAATTCAGCATTCCACTGGAAGCCGAGCCGCAGCCTGGTGGCCACGGCGCTGCTGGAAAAACAGCCCTGGCACAGCTTCAAAAAAGGCAGGCGCGCACCCAGTGTGATCGACCGCCAGCTGATCGGCCTCACCGATCGTGAAGGCATGATTTGCCTGCCGCTGATGATGAACAATGCGGCCATCGGCACCCTGGTGCTGGGCGTCGACAGCCTGCAATACGAAGTGCTGTGGAAACAGCTCGGCCTGCTCGGCCAGTTTGCCAGCGAAATCGCGCACACCATCAGCGCGACCCGCAGCCCGGACCGCATCGCACGCAAAGAAGATGATCAGAACGCCAGCCTGCTGCTTGAATCGCGTGTGCGCGAAGTGGTGCATGAAGTGCGCAACCCGCTGAGTATCATGAATAATTATCTCGAAATCCTCGGCTACAAGCTGGAGTCGGAGCACCCGGCGCAGGCCGACCTGAAGACCATCAAGGGCGAAATCCAGCGCGTCACCAGCATTCTTGAGCGCCTGTCGCAAACCAGCCCGCGCGTCGAAGAAGCCGCCCTGGTCGACATTAACGCCCTGATCGCCGACCTCACCCTGGTGTTCCAGACCTCGATCTGCGCGGCCAATGACATCCAGATCACGCTCGACCTCGATGAACGCATTTCACCGCTGATGAGCAACGGCAATGCACTCAAGCAGATCTATACCAACCTGGTGAAAAACGCAGTCGAGGCACTACCGGCAAATGGCGAAATCATGGTCTACACTCAAGATCATGTGAATGTTGACGGTAAAGAGCATATCGAAATCTCCGTCGCCGATGATGGGCCAGGCATAGACCCCGAAATACTCCCCAGACTGTTCTCGCCAGTCGAAACCCAGAAAGGCGAAGAACATGCAGGCCTCGGACTCACCATAGTCAAGAACCTGGTCAACGAACTACACGGATCTATCAGCTGCCGAAGCAGCGACAAAGGCACAAGTTTTCACATACTGTTGCCAAAAAAATGAACTAAAACAGATGACTCTGTTTTGTGCAAACAATAATGATTACAAAGGCCGGGCAGCCTTTGCACACTAGAGTATTGAAATGAGTCAGAAACAACAGCAAATACTAATTGTTGATGATGATCCTGTCATCCTCAAAAGTCTCAAAGACCTGCTCGCAGTGCGTGGCTACCCCACTGATACCGCCGTCGGCGGCAAAGAAGCAATCATCCAGCTTGACCAGAAACCCTACGACGTAATCCTGCTCGACCTGCATATGCCCTATGTCACCGGGCACGATGTGATGGCACATATCAAGAACAACCGCATCGATACATCGGTAATTATTGTCAGCGGCGAAACCTCTTTTGAATCTGCACGCGACGCGGTCTCCAAAGGCGCTTATGATTTTCTGCGGAAACCCTATGCAGCGGACGAACTGGTGATTACCCTGAGCAATGCACTAAAAGAAAAACGCCTCGAAAAACAGAACAAATTAATGCAAATGCAGTTGCGCGAATCCGAGCGCCTGCATCGTTACCTGGTCGACACGTCTCCCGACATTATTTATATACTCGATCCCGAAGGCAATTTCACGTTCATTAACGAACGCGTTGAAAGCCTGCTGGGTTTTGCCAAAAACGAACTTGTCGGCAAGCATTATTCATTACTGGTACACCACGACGATCTCGAACAGGCAAAGTATGTTTTCAACGAACGTCGTATTGGCAAACGCGCTTCGCGCAATGTTGAACTTCGCCTGAAGTGCAAGGACGATGGCGCACCGCGCTTTTTCGAAACACGCACACTGCCGATTGAAATGAGTTCGATGGGCATTTATGCCAATGCCGACAACGAGACCCACAAATCCTATCTCGGCACTTACGGTGTTGCGCGTGATGTCACCGACCGCAAGCTGGCCGAAGAAACCATTAATTTCCAGGCCTACCATGACCTGTTAACCAAGTTGCCCAACCGCGCATTGCTGCGCGACCGTCTCAGCCTTGCGATCTCGCAGGCACGACGCGAAGACGAAATGCTTGCGGTGATGTTTCTTGATCTCGACCGATTCAAAAACATCAATGACAGTCTCGGTCACATGATAGGCGACGAACTCCTGCAACAGGTCAGCACGCGGTTAAAAAGCTGCCTGCGCGAAGGCGATACCCTGGCGCGGTTTGGCGGCGATGAATTCACCTTGCTGTTACCCAAGGTGGGCGAAAAACGCGAAGATGTCAGCACTATCGCGCAAAAAATCACCAGCCACCCTGAAAGACCCGTTCATGATCGACGGCCATGAACTTTATGTCAGCGTCAGTATCGGCATTGCGATGTATCCGCAGGACGGAAACAACATGGAATCCCTGATCAAACATGCTGACGTTGCCATGTACCACGTCAAAGGCAAGGGCAAGAACGGTTACCAGTTTTATTCCAACGACATGAACACACCGTATTTCAAGAATCTTTCGATGGAAACCGGTATTCACAAGGCCTTGCTGAATAATGAATTCAAGCTGGTCTATCAGCCACAGATCAATTTAAAAACCGGCGAAATTGTTGGTGTCGAAGCTCTGCTGCGCTGGCAGCACCCGGAACACGGCATCATCTCACCGAGTGAATTTATTCCATTCGCAGAAGAAAGCGGCCTGATTGTCGAAGTCGGCCACTGGGTATTAAAAAGCGCATTGGCCGAACTCAGCCGCTGGCAAAATGCCGGCCTGCCCAATGTGCGCATGTCTATTAACATGTGCGCGCGACAACTCGCGGAAAATAATATTGTGTCGATGATCAAGCGCACACTGACCGACTACAGCCTGCCACCGGATTCACTTGAAATTGAAATTACCGAAAACACCATCATGGATGACATGGACAGCATCGTGCGCAAGCTGAAAGAACTCAGCGAGTTCGGCGTCACCATTGCAATTGATGATTTCGGCACCGGCTATTCATCGCTCAGCTATCTGCACCGCCTGCCGATACAGACACTGAAAATCGACCGCACCTTCCTCAAGGAAAGCCGTTTTTCCAAAGGTGACAACACCATTGTGAACACCATTGTTGCCATGGCCAAGGGCCTGCAACTGAACGTGGTGGCGGAAGGCGTTGAAACCCAGGCACAGCTCGATTACCTGCGCAGCATTGACTGCCACGAAGCGCAGGGATTTTTATTCGGCAAGCCGCTGCCATCGGATGTGATTGCACAATTGTTAATCCAGGAACCTTATGCCATGCCCGGCGCCAGCAAGGGCAACCTGGGCACGCTTAGACACCATTAAGCATGCTGTGATTATACCAACGCAATAAAAAAGCCTCGATCAGAGGCTTTTTTATTGTCTTCACCATGTTGAATAAGTCAGTACTGGCGCATCAGTAAAGACTTGCCTGTCATCGACGGCGGCTGCTGCAAACCCATCAGTTGCAATACCGTCGGCGCCACCGAACTCAGGTCACCGCCCGGACGCAAATACCAGTGCGCTTCGTCGATCACCATGCAGGGCACCGGGTACAGCGTGTGCTGGGTGTGCGGCTCCTGCGTCACCGGATCCACCATTTCGTCGCAGTTACCGTGATCGGCGGTAAGGATAACTGAAAAACCCGCCTCGACCGCAGCATCGAGTACACGCCCGACCTCACGATCGAGTGCTTCCACCGCTTTTATCACCGCCTCACGAATCGCAGTGTGCCCAACCATGTCACCATTGGCAAAGTTGACCAGGATAAAACCATATTTGCCCGAGTTGAGTGCGCCGATGACTTTGTCGGCCACTACGTCAGCGCTCATTTCAGGTTTTAAATCATAGGTCGCAACATCGGGTGAATTCACCATCACGTGTTCTTCACCGGCAAACGGCTGTTTTTTCCCGCCGTTGAAAAAATATGTCACGTGCGCGTATTTTTCGGTTTCGGCACAATGGAACTGTTTAAACCCGGCGCGGCTGACCACCGAAGCCACGGTCGCCTGCGGGCGCTCGGGCGCATAACCAATCGGCAGCAGGAACTCGGGGTCATACTCGGTCAGGCAGGTCACGGTGGCGCCTTCAAAATCGCCCATTTCAAACTTGCTAAAGTCGTCCTGGCTGAGTGCCGCTGTCAGCTGGCGAGATCGATCATTGCGGAAGTTGAAAAAGATAACGCTGTCGCCGGTCTCGATGCGGTCACAGTCACCGAGCACCGTGGGCACGATGAATTCATCGGTTTCATTCTTGGCATAGGCGGCTTCGACAGCATAGCGTGCTGCTTCAGCCTGGCGGCCATCGCCCTGCACCATCGCGCGCCACGCCAGCTCGGTGCGGTCCCAGCGATGGTCGCGATCCATCGAGTAATAGCGACCGCACACAGTGGCAATACAGCCACCGGCATCTTCGAGTTTGTCTTCCAGCGTCTGCAGGCTGGTGAGGGCGTGCATTTGCGCGGTATCACGACCATCGGTAATCATGTGCACCACGGGCTTGGCCTTGCGGCTGGCACACAGATCGATCAGGGCATACAGGTGGTTGATGTGGCTGTGCACACCGCCATCGGAGGTCAGCCCAACGAGATGCACCGGGCGCCCACTGGCAACTGCATCTTCCACCGCCGCGACCAGCGCGGCGTTTTCGAAAAACTCGCCATTTTCGATTTCATCATTGATGCGCACCAGGTCCTGGCGCATGACAGAACCACAGCCCAGGGTCATGTGCCCGACTTCGGAATTACCCATCTGCCCGTCTGGCAGGCCGACCGCGCTGCCACAGGCATCGAGCGTGGTGTGCGAGTTCCTGGAAAAGTATTCGTCGAGACGCGGGGTTCTGGCTTCCTGCACGGCATTGTTGATGCGGCTGGGATTGACACCAAATCCATCGAGAATAATCAGAATAGTTGGCCGACGGGGAACGCTTCTTTTTTCGGCCATTTTAGGAGCCCATTCCCCTGAGTTGTTTGATCTTCATAGCGGGCGGGATTCTACACTATCCACCCATTAACATGAATAGCGCGTGCTGGAATAAGCGCGTACTATTCCGGCTTTTGCGCCGGTGGCTGGCTATTCATCCGGGCTTCTTCTTCCTCGGCTTCATCCAGCATCGCATCCATCTCTGCCTGGCTTAAATCGGCGTGATCTTCTTCGTAGATTTCGAAATCGTCGTTTTCGGTGATCTTGTTTTTTTGTGCTTTCAGAAACAGCCGCGACATGATCAGGCCGAGCTCGAACAGGATCCACATCGGGATCGCCAGCAGGGACTGTGAAATCACATCCGGCGGGGTCAGCAGCATGCCGATGACGAATGCACCGATAATAATGTAGGGCCGTTTCTGGCCCAGCGCCTGTGGCGTGGTGACGCCGGCGGCGATCAGCAGAAAAGTGGCGACCGGGACTTCAAAGGCAATACCAAACGCAAAAAAGATCGCGATAATAAAATCCAGGTACTGGCCGATATCGGTCATCACCGCAACACCTGCGGGCGCGATACCGATAAAAAACCGGAACAGGATCGGGAAAATCACGAAATAGGCGAAGGCAACACCGCAATAAAACAAAAACACGCTGGACATCAGCAACGGTACTGCCAGGCGTTTTTCGTGACGGTAGAGCCCGGGTGCGATAAAGCCCCAGATCTGGTGCAACAAGTACGGCACCGTGAGCAGGATAGACAGCCACAGCACCAGTTTAAACGGCACCAGGAAGGGCGAGGTGACACCGGTCGCGATCATCGAGGTGCCTTCAGGCATCAGGTTGAGCAGCGGCTGGGCGACATAACTGAAAATCTGTTCGGAAAATGCGAACAGCGCCAGGAACACCAGCAGCACCGCGAGCACCATGCGCAACAACCGGTCGCGAAGTTCTTTAAGATGATCGAGCAGGCTTTGTTCGCTGTCCTTTGAATCGGCCTCGGCGCGCTTTTTCATGCCGGTGGCTTGTCCTGTTTTGCTTTCGCTTTTACGGGTGTGTCTACCTCAACTTCCGCTTCTGGTTCAGCATCTATCTCTACGTCCACCTCATCGCGAGCATCATTTTCGATAGCTTCATTGTGCTCGGGTGGCGGGTCATCATGAAAATCGTATTCCGGCATGTGGTCGTCTGCCGAGGTGGACTGTACATCGTCATCCACCGCGCTGTTGAGCTTGTGCTGCAGCTCAGTGATCTGTACTTCCTGGTTGTGCAGCAGGCGCTTGAATTCAGACATGTCAAATTCTGATTCGACATCATTTTTCACGCCTTCGATATAGCGCCGTGCTCGCCCTACCCAGTAACCCGCGCTACGTGCAGCGCCCGGCAGGCGCTCGGGCCCGATGACCAGCAGCGCCAGTATGCCGATTAGAAATATTTCCCAGAAGCCGATATCAAACATGAAGGGACAGTGAATAGCGAATAACGAATAGTGAATAATGAATCATAAACACTGGTTTATATGGCACTGCCATTAAAACGAAGGACTAAACCTTGTCTTTGGTTTTTGAAGTGACTTCGCCTTCGATTACATCGTCTTCCTTGTCGATCTGTTTTTTCATGCTGTCGTCGTTTTCGCCGTCTTTCATCGCGCTTTTGAAACCTTTTACTGCGGAGCCAATATCACCGCCGAGGTTTTTAAGTTTCTTGGTGCCAAAAATCAGAATCACCAGCGCCAGTACGATCAATAATTGCCAGATACTAATACCCATGTTATTTACCCACTCTTGTTAACAGCTCACTTGCGTGAGGCTTTCTCGTCCAGGCCGGAAACGCCAAAGCGCCGCCCCAGCTCATTTAATACATCATCCGGATTCAGACCCTGATGCGCCAGCATAACCAGCGTGTGAAACCACAGATCCGCGGTTTCATAAATAATTTTGTCTGCATCACCGTCTTTGGCCGCCATCACGGTTTCAGTCGCTTCCTCGCCGATTTTTTTCAAAATCGCGTCCAGTCCTTTGGCATACAGACCCGCCACGTAGGACGAATCCGGCGCCGCCTGCTTGCGCGCCTCGAGGATTTCAGCCAGTGCTGTCAGAACCGGGTCACTCACTGGACTTCCCCCCCTTGTGGCCACCGTATATGTCTTTGGGGTCCTTGATCACGCTATCCACTGCGACCCACTGGTTGTTTTCCAGTACGCGGTAAAAACAGCTTTCACGTCCCGTGTGACAGGCGATTCCACCTGCCTGTTCCACTTTTAGCAGAATCACATCTGCGTCACAATCAAAGCGGATTTCGACCACTTTCTGCACATGGCCTGACGCCTCACCCTTGTGCCAGAGTTTTTGCCGCGAACGCGACCAGTATACCGCCTCGCGCTTTTGTGCCGTGAGCTGCAATGACTCGCGGTTCATCCACGCAAGCATCAGCACCTTGCCTGTGCGCGCGTCCTGCGCGATGGCCGGCACCAGGCCATTTTCGTCGAAACCGACCTCGTCCAGCCAGTTCGCCATTACAGCCGGACCTCGACGCCGCGTTCGGCCATGCGTTGCTTGGCCTGCCCCACGGTATATTCACCGAAGTGAAAAATGCTGGCGGCGAGCACTGCATCAGCACGGCCTTCGAGCACGCCTTCGGCAAGATGATCGAGATTGCCGACACCGCCGGACGCAATCACCGGCACTGGCACGGCATCGGCGATGGCGCGTGTCAGCGCGATATCAAACCCGGCCCTGGTGCCGTCACGGTCCATGCTGGTGAGCAGGATTTCACCGGCGCCATAGTCACACATTTTGCGCGCCCATTCGATCGCATCCAGCCCGGTGGGTTTGCGCCCGCCGTGGGTGAATATTTCCCAGCGCAAAGGCTCGCCTGCGGCGCTCACCTGCTTGGCATCAATCGCCACTACAATGCATTGTGAACCGATGCGGTCACTCACATCACGCACAAAACCGGGATTGAATACCGCCGCGGTATTGATCGCGACCTTGTCAGCGCCGGCGTTGAGCATTCTGCGCACATCGTCAATCGTGCGAATGCCGCCGCCCACGGTGAGCGGAATAAACACTTCTTCGGCGACGTGTTCGACCACGTGCACAATGGTGTCGCGATCATCGGAGCTCGCGGTAATATCTAAAAACGTAATCTCGTCAGCACCTTCAGCATCGTAACGCCGTGCAACTTCGACCGGATCACCGGCATCGCGAATATCGACAAACTTCACGCCCTTGACGACACGGCCGTTATCGACATCGAGACAGGGAATAATTCGTTTGGCGAGTGACATGATACGGTTCGAAGCTAGATGGGTTTACTGCGCGTTCAGCCAGGCCTGGGCCTTGGCGAAATCGAGCGTGCCTTCGTAAATCGCGCGACCGGTAATGGCGCCGATAATACCTTCTTCTTCAACCGCGGCCAGCGCCTTGACATCATCCATGCTGGTAATACCGCCCGAAGCGATCACCGGTATGCGTACCGCCTGCGCCAGCTTGACGGTGGCGTCAATATTCACACCCTGCATCATGCCGTCGCGCGAGATATCGGTGTAAATAATCGCTTTAACGCCGTCTTCTTCAAACCGCTGCGCCATGTCAATCACATCGTGTTTCGACAGTTTCGACCAGCCTTCGACCGCGACTTTGCCGTCTTTGGCGTCGAGGCCAATGATGATGCGATTGGGAAATTCAACACAGACCTCGTTGACGAAGTGCGGCTCCTTCACTGCCTGGGTGCCGATAATCACGTAACTCACGCCGGCATCCAGATAAGCGACAATCGTTTCTTCATCGCGAATGCCGCCACCCAGCTGGATTTCAATCTCCGGGTAGGCAGTGGCGATGGCCTGGATCACGCCAGCATTTTTCGGCTTGCCGGCAAACGCACCGTCGAGGTCGACGATGTGCAGGCGCAAAGCCCCCGCCTCCACCCAGCGCCCGGCCATCGCCACCGGGTCATCTGAAAACACCGTATTGTCTTCCATTTTTCCCTGGCGCAAGCGCACGCACTGACCGTCCTTGAGGTCAATGGCTGGTATCAACAACATCTGAAAGTCTCCTGAGGCATGAGTGACTGTTTTTTATGACTGTTGTCCATCCCAGTGCGCAAAATTTTGCAACAGGCGCAGGCCATCGTGCGCGCTTTTCTCCGGATGAAACTGTACTGCGAATACATTAGCGTATGCTATCGCCGAGGTAAACTCGATTCCGTAGCGCGTGTGGCCAATCGCCAGCTGCGTATCCTCGGGATCGACAAAATAACTGTGCACAAAATAGAACCGGCTGTGTTGCTCAATGCCCTGCCACAGCGGGTGTGCGCGGGTCTGCTCAACATTGTTCCAGCCCATGTGTGGAATCTTGAGTTCAGCAGCATTTGCAGCAACCAGCTTCGGCGCGAAAAATCGCACTTCACCGGGGAACAGGTTCATGCAGTCAACGCCCGCATTTTCCTCGCTGTGGGTCATCAATACCTGCAACCCCATACAAATGCCGAGAAACGGCTTGTTGTGCGCCGCGTGCAACACCGGTTCGATCAATTCGTAGTTGCGCAGCTCGTGCATACAGTCGCGTGCCGCGCCCTGCCCGGGAAACACCACGTGCGAGGCCGCCGCGATGTCTGCCGGGCTTGACGTGATCAGCACTTTCTGGTGTTTATCGGCGACATGTTCGAGCGCTTTTGCCACTGAACGTAAATTACCCATACCGTAGTCGACCACGGCGATTGTTGAACTCATGGCGGTCTCTACAGGCTACCCTTGGTGCTCGGCATAATGCCGCTCATGCGCGCATCCATCGACAGTGCCATGCGCACCGCGCGACCGAAGGCCTTGAAAATGGTTTCAGCAATGTGATGTGCATTCGAACCGCGCAGATTATCAATGTGCAGCGTGACATCGGCATGATTCACGAAGCCCTGGAAAAACTCGTGGAACAGGTCAACATCAAACCCGCCGATCATCGCGCGCGGGTAATCGGCATGGTATTCGAGCCCCGGGCGCCCGGAAAAATCGATCACCACGCGCGACAGGGCTTCATCCAGCGGCACATAGGCGTGACCGTAGCGCACGATGCCTTTTTTATCGCCGACGGCTTTCTTTACCGCCTGCCCCAGCGTAATGCCGATGTCTTCCACGGTGTGGTGTGCATCAATGTGCAAATCGCCGCTGGCTTCGATGCTGATATCAATCAGACCATGGCGCGCAACCTGGTCGAGCATGTGCTCCAGAAACGCGACGCCGGTATTGAGCTTGCACACGCCCGTGCCGTCGAGATTGACCTCGACCTTGATCTGGGTTTCCAGTGTATTGCGTTCGACGCTAGCGACACGCTTGGTCATTCATTACTCCCGTTTTGTCTCAAATCAGCTTTGTAACCAGAACGTTACCGGCCCGTCATTGACGAGCTCAACCGCCATATCGGCGCCAAAGCGACCGGCTTGCACCTTACCTATAGCAGCCGCGGCCGCCTGCTGCTGCATTATAGCAACTACCTGGTCGAACAGGCGCTCACCCACATCGGGCGTTGCCGCATTTGAAAAACCGGGCCGGTTGCCACTTCGCGTATCCGCCGCCAGGGTGAATTGCGGCACCAGTAAAACCTCACCCTGGATATCGCGCAACGACAGGTTCATTTTGTCGTTGGTGTCAGAAAATACCCTGATCTTCAGTAGCCGTTCGGCTAGGCGCTCGGCCTGGGCCTCTGTGTCGGCTTTCTCGACCCCGAGAAATACAAGCAAGCCGTTGTTTATATTGCTAATAAGTCGACATTCATCGACACTCACTGAGGCACGCGTTACGCGCTGAATTAGCGCGATCATTGCGGGCAGTATCCAGCCCGAGAGCGGGTTGAGCCCATTAAATTTGTAAGCATTTTCCTACAGAGAGTCGCCAATCCGACTGATAGCACAGCCCATGCACACAATGCATAATCTCGCACAGGACACATGGAAAGAGCCAAACACGGACATACGGATGTAGGGTAGCAAAGACACAGGGATAAGGAAGCAGTACACAAGACTCCTGAGGAAGTTTACACGGAACACAGGAATTGCTACAGCGCGATGGCTCAATCACCAAGCAAGGACGTACGAAAACCCCCGGCCCAGGTCGGGGGTTTTTTTTCATCCAGACTTTTCCATCCTGACATGTGACAACCGGCACCGTATGGCTGGTATCAGCTCAATTATAAATCTCAGGCTCACCCGGTGGCCGCGAACGAAACCATTTCATGGTCCAGAAATACTGCGGTACACACTCAAGCACCGCCTGTTCAATCGCTTGATTCATATTAGTGGCATCGGCGAGGTCATCGCCCTGCGGAAAATTTTGCAGCGCGGGCATCAACTTGACGATGTATTTTCTGCTCTGCTCGTCATAGCAGCTGATACAAGGCAAAACAACGGCATTGCAGGTTTTTGCCAGCCGACCCAGCACCGGGATGGTGGCTTTTTGCACGCCAAAGAACGGTGCGAAAACCGATACCTCGGCACCCAGGTCTTCATCGGCCAGGTAAATCAGCACCCGGCCTTCACGCGTATTGCGCACCAGCGGTCGCAGGCCTTCTTCGCGGGTAAAAATCCGCGCCCGGTTTTGCATGCGTCCTTTCGCCACC
>CAWKAL010000070.1:0-14213 GCA_963847575.1 uncultured Gammaproteobacteria bacterium | reverse complement strand
TCAGACGACTGGTCGCTTGATAACCTGCTGGCCGACAGTGTTAGCAACCTGTTGTTACTCGATGAGCAGACACCGGACTACAATGCGTATGTTGTCGTGACTTCTGTCATCGTACATTTCTGAACCTGCGCTCAGACGACTGGATAATAAAAAGGCCGCATTAAGCGGCCTTTTTATATACTGCTAATTAGCGCGTCACTTGACGTGGCACAACTTGCATTTTTTCTTATCGGGGCCGGCCGTGTCACCATGCGCAACGGTGTACTCATGGCAGCCGATGCAGGTCGAGTGAAACACGGTTTTGACCTTGGGCGCCCCGGTGCCTTTCTTGCCATGGCAATCATGACATGGCTTGACGCTTGTATCATCGGGTTGCAGGCTATGGTGGCAGGTGGTGCATTTGGTCACAGTGAGATCGGCATGCATCTTGTGCAGGAATGTAACTGTGCCAAGTTTGGTGTCGAACTGAATGGTTTCCTTGTCTGCTGGAATGACGGGTTCAGCCGCGACCGCATTCGCAGTCACAGACAAGTATGTAATCCAGGCCAGCATGATTAAAAATATTCGCATAACTATCTCCAGTAACGCAATTGCCGCAACTTTAATTCAAAGTGAACCAGCATGCCCGTATGTTCTGTGAACAGCAACAAAAAAGCTACTCGGCCCCAACCTGTAACACAAACACCAAACCGACACACGCTTAATCCAACCTGCGCTAATCATTGTATCAATTAGCGTTCGCATCAACAGTACATATGTCAAGAATATTGGTTAGATTATGTGCTGATGTCTGAATAGCGGGCTGTTGAGTGCCGAAACGCAACATTACAGGGGCTGACACCGCACAATCCTACGCCATGATGATCGCGTGGCACAATCGGTTTGCATCGGTTAAAACAGAATTAAAAACACGTCCGAGCATTTTTTAGCGCACGTAACACTACAATCATAATGACAACATGCTCGATGTCTCTATAATGGTGGCACCATGCGAAAACGCATTTATAGAATTCTGGAAAGTAATCTGCCGAGTGGCCTGATCGGTCGCCTGGTCAATCTCATCCTGATCGTATTGATTAGCATCAGTGTGCTGGCGAATATTCTCGCATCGGTGCAGGGCATCTACTCGGTGTACCGTGAATGGTTTTTCAGGCTGGAATTTTTCACCGTAGCGGTTTTCAGTATCGAATATGTGCTGCGGCTGTGGTCGTGTGTGGAGTCTGCCGAGCCGCGCTATCATCATCACCCGGTCAAGGGCCGCCTGCGCTATGCGCTGAAGCCGATCCTGCTGGTCGACCTGCTGGCGATCCTGCCGTTCTATCTCAGCCTGTGGATTGCGACCGACCTGATGTTCCTGCGCGTGTTCCGACTGTTCCGTATTTTCAAACTGACGCGTTATTCACCCGCAATGAGCCTGATGCTGACGGTATTGCGCAAGGAAGCCCGTTCGTTTGGTGCAGCCATGTTCATCATGCTGGTAGTGCTGGTGTTCGCCGCCAGTGGTATTTACCTGGTCGAGAACGATGCGCAGCCCGAGCAGTTCGGCAGTATACCGGCGGCTATGTGGTGGGCGGTTGCCACCCTGACCACGGTGGGTTACGGTGATGTCACACCGATTACCATGTGGGGCAAGGTGTTTGGTGCCTGTGTGACCGTGGTCGGTGTCGGCATGGTAGCGCTGCCGGCGGGTATCCTTGCTTCGGCATTCTCGGACGAACTACGCCAGCGTCGTGAAAAATATGCCCAGCTGGTCGAAGTCGCATTGCTGGATGGTGAAATCGATCATCATGAAGAACGCGAACTCGCGCAAACCCGGCGCAATCTTGGTATCGATAATAGCGACGCAGCGAGTATCGAAAAACGCGCAGAGCAGGGTGCCGGCATGTGTCCGCATTGCGGCATGCCGCTGGACCAGCCGCCGGAGTAAATATTGCCAACTACAAATTCTACGCTTGCGTTAAGTCATGCATAATAGTGCGAAACGCACGTAAGATCGTGTCACAGATTGCGGGAGCTGCGCGTGGATTTCAAAGACTATTATAAAATCATGGGCGTCGAAAAAGACGCCAGCCAGGATGAAATCAAACGCGCCTACAAAAAACTGGCGCGCAAGTATCATCCCGATGTCAGCAAGGAAGCCGATGCAGAAGAGCGTTTCAAGGAAGTCGGCGAAGCCTACGAGGCGCTCAAGGACCCGGAAAAACGCGCGGCCTACGACCAGCTGGGTGCAAACTGGAAAGCCGGCCAGGATTTCCATCCACCGCCGGACTGGGATGCCGGTTTCGAATTTAGCGGTGGCGGTTTTACCGATGGTGATGCCGCGGATTATAGCGATTTTTTTGAAGCGCTGTTCGGGCAGAATTTCAGGTCAGCGCAGGCGGGTCGAGGGCATGCAGCGTATGCCGCGCGCGGTGAAGATCATCATGCCAGGGTGCTGATTGAGCTCGAAGATGCTTACACCGGCGCCACTCGCAGCATCAGCCTGCGATCACCGGAACTCGATACTCACGGCCATGTGACCACAAAGCAGCGCACGCTGAATGTAAAAATTCCCAAAGGCGTCAAACAGGGCCAGCGTATTCGACTTTCCGGGCAGGGCTCGCCAGGTTTCGGCGGTGGCCCGGCGGGTGATCTGTATCTTGAAATCGAATTCAACCCACACGGTATTTACCGCGTCGACGGTCACGATGTGTATCTCGACCTGCCGCTCACACCGTGGGAGGCCGCGCTGGGTGCAAGCGTGAAAGTACCCACACCCGATGGCCCGGTCGATCTGAAAATTGCCCCGGGCACGCCCGCCGGGCGCAAGCTGCGACTCAAGGCGCGGGGCATACCGGGGTCGCCCCCCGGTGATCTATACGTGGTAGCGCAGATCACCCTGCCGCCGGCCGACACGGATGTTGCCAAAGCATTGTATAAAGAGATGGAGCAGAAACTTGCCTATAAACCACGCAGCAAACTGGGAGTGTAATGCCATGACACAGACGATTCTGAATGGGATTTTACTCGACGAGCACACCGAGATTACATTGAATGAACTTTGCCAGGCCTGCGCCAGTTCGGCTGAATGCATTATCGAACTGGTTGAGGAGGGCGTACTGGAACCGGTGAGCTACCAGCAGACCCAGTGGCGTTTCAGCGCCATCAACCTGCAAAGAGCGCACACCGCATTGCGCCTGCAACGCGACCTGGGGGTTAATCTTGCCGGTGTCGCACTGGCGCTCGAGTTGCTGGATGAAATAGAATCCTTACGAAATCAGATTCGAGTGAATCAGGTATAAAACTTAAATAAAATATATCCACAGATGAACGCAGATGCACACAGATAAAAGCTAAATATTATTTAGTGCGACGCAGTCGCACTAAAAACATCAGCGTTTATCTGCGTTCATCAGTGGATAATTATTTTTTGAATTTAAATAAAAAGGGGACACCCTCGCGAGTGCCCCCTTTCATAATATCAGTGTGCTAACCAGGCTGATTATGAAACATTCATGATCATGCCAAAAAGCTCGTCTTTTAACTGCAAACGTTCTTTTTTGAGTTCTTCTGTGAAATCATCCGAAGGTGTTTCAAAACCTTCTTCAATTTTTCTCACCTGGGTGTCGATGTCGTGGTATTTGTCGAATAATCTCGAAAAATGCTTATCACTCATCTTGAGTTCGTGTATGCGTTCCTTGTGTTCGGGCAGTTCATGAATTAGATCGTGCTTTTCACCTAACATAGTCAACCTCTCTTTTTAGATGCATTCAGGTTAAGTCCATGCAGCTGCAGTGTCCTTGATATTGAGCAATTAATTGCCAATTAATAGCCCTGTACCTGTTGCGGCAACCGGGTGCAGGCAGGTGAATGCCTGTACCTGTATGGCAGCCTGTCGTGACTAGCGCGCGTCCTGTGCGCTACGACGCGGACGATTTTGAGATTGTGTACGACCCTGGTTACCCGATCGGCCCTTGAATGAACTGCGCTGGCCGCTCCAGGCAGATGCGGTTTTCTTGCCCGCAGGTTTACCCGTGTTTTTTCTCGGCGCCTGGCGCTGGCCGCCGCGACCGCGGTTGATGGGTTCGGCTTTAATGCTGGGGTCGGGTTCAAAACCGTCAATTTTTACTTTGGGGACTTCGCGTTTGATCAGGCGCTCGATGTCCCTGAGCAGGCCCAGTTCATCGACACAGACCAGTGACATGGCTTCGCCTTCATTGCCGGCGCGACCGGTGCGGCCGATGCGGTGTACATAATCTTCCGCAATATTGGGCAATTCAAAATTCACCACGTGGGGCAGCTGGTTGATGTCCAGCCCGCGCGCGGCAATATCGGTGGCGACCAGTACGCGTACCTTGCCGGCCTTAAAATCGGCCAGTGCCTTGGTGCGTGCACCCTGGCTTTTGTTTCCATGGATTGCGGCAGAGGTAATTCCATCTTTGTTTAACTGTTCGGCAAGTTTGTTTGCACCATGCTTGGTGCGGTTGAATACCAGCACCTGTTTCCAGTTGTTTGAACCAATCAGGAAAGACAGCATTTCGCGTTTACGGCTTTTATCGACCGGGTGCACCACCTGGGTGACCAGCTCGGCAGAGGTGTTTTGCTGCGCGACTTCGATCAGCGCGGGGGTCTTGAGCAGGCCGTTGGCGAGCTGCTTGATCTCGTCAGAGAACGTGGCTGAAAACAGTAAGGTCTGTTTATGTTTGGGTAGCAGCGCCATGACCTTACGGATATCGCGTATGAAACCCATGTCGAGCATGCGATCGGCTTCGTCGAGCACAAATATATCCACTTTCGAAAGGTCAACCGTGCGCTGGCTGATATGGTCGAGTAATCTGCCCGGGGTTGCGACCAGGATGTCGACACCCTTGATGAGTTTCTGTTTTTGCGGATTTATGCTCACGCCACCAAACACCACGGTTGATCTTAATGGCAGGTAACGGCCATAGGTGTGTACGCTTTCACTGACCTGCGCGGCAAGTTCACGCGTGGGCGTGAGCACCAGCGCGCGAATTGCACGTCGACCATTTTCCGGTTTCGCGGTGGACATTAAGCGTTGTAACAGTGGCAGGGTGAAGCCAGCGGTTTTACCCGTGCCGGTTTGCGCACCGCCCATCAGGTCACGGCCTTCAAGAAGAAGCGGGATCGCCTGCTGTTGTATGGGCGTCGGCGTGCTATAGCCTTTTTCGGATACAGCACGGAGTAATTCGGCCATGAGGCCGAGGGATTCAAATGACATAAATGATGATCTCTTGGATCGGCCTGCCCAGTACATAAGTCTGAGACGGTCCAGGCGGAAACTTTTTAGTGTTTAGAGGTGAATCGGGAAGGATTACCGCTGATGAAACAGGTGCAGACCGAAGTGCACCAGAAATTGATGGCGCATTATACCTGAGGTTTTACGAAATAGGGGGTCTGCGGGCAAGTTTCTGCCTGGGCTATGATGACTGTGGCGGGCAGATTTCAGACGAATTGCAGTTTATTCTGGTCAAATTAAACACATTTTGGGCCTTGAAGACTGATTATTTGACCTTATATAAGCTGGAGTATGGTGTTTCTGGTCTAAAACCGGTTACACTATGCGTCGCTACATTCTATCCAGGTTCTTGTCAGAAGTGCTCATCAAGTTTTCTCCTGTTAATTTCCTCGTAAGATTTGTAACACATTTAATTATTATTACTTATTGAGGTATACACATGGCAACAGGAACCGTTAAATGGTTTAACGAATCCAAGGGCTTCGGCTTTATTTCTCCATCAGATGGTAGCAAAGATGTTTTTGCTCACTTCTCTGCTATCGTCAGCGATGGTTTCCGTACACTGGCTGAAGGCCAGCAGGTGACTTTCGATGTTGAAAACGGTCCGAAGGGCCCGCAAGCTACAAACATCAAGATCTAATCGATCTTTTAGTTTGAAGTTTTAAATAAACCCCGCGAGATTTTTCGCGGGGTTTATTTTTTTACGCTACAGGAGATGCTCAAAATTGAAAAAACTATTTGTTGGCAGTCTGCCGCCCACCACAACCGAAAAGTCTTTTAATGAGCTGTTTTCACAGTTCGGTAAAGTACATTCCGCCAAGCTGGTAAAAGACCTGTTCTCCGGTAGCTGCAAGGGCTTCGGTTTTCTCGAAATGGAAGGCCACGAAGCACGCGCCGCGATTGCCGGGCTCGATGGTAAATCGTTCGAGGGTAACCTGATCAAGGTCAAGTTTGAAGAAGAACGTCCCAAAGGTGGCAGGGGTCGCCGCTAAGCTTGCATCGAACTGCAGCGCAGCTTTCGTTGTGTCAGTACGTTGATCGACCTCGAGCTTGATGCTTGAGTAGCCCCTTTATCATTTTCTAAATCCAGAAGCGATTACTTTCCGCCCGGTTCAAAAAAGTGCAGTTCTGCGCATAACGTAATACTATACATCTCCTCGGTGCGCTGCCCCGGCACCTGCTGCAACCGGGCAGGCGGCGACTTTTATCTATCAATGACCATCGCGGATTTTTCTATGCCCATACAATATCAAATCGTATTTCCTGCAGATACTGCTGGTTGTAATGCTCACGGCCTGCGCCACTGTGCCCTCGGATTTTGAACGGCCCGGGGTAACGGTGACGTCCTTTAAACCGGTGAGTTCGAGGAACCTGTCGCCCGAATTTGAAATCATCTTGCGGGTGACAAACCCCAACCGCACAGCGCTTGAGCTCGAAGGTATTTCGTATACCATCGACCTGGATGGTAACGAGGTGATGACAGGCGTGGCGAATGATTTGCCGGTTATTGATGCGTATGGTGAAGCAGATGTAAAACTTTACGCAACAGCTAATTTAATGGGGGGTTTAAATTTTATCTCCAGCCTGATGAACCAGTATAAAGACCAGGTTGAATATGAGTTTAACGCCAAACTGGATGTCGGTACTTTCATGCCGCGGATCAATGTCAACAAAAAAGGCATGTTTTCGCTGACTGCAAACAGGTAGTGTGCCGACGACTGATGTCTTGCGTAATGTTTTATTTACCAGGCAATAGATTTGTCGTCCCGATCCACGAATGACAACACGCCGTCGGCCTGTTGATGGTTCATGATGCTGATCAGGCGATCGGCCACGGACTGTGGATCGAAAACCTCGTTTTCATCGACCGAGGCGTGAAAAGGTTGTGATAAAGCCGTGTTTGTTGTGCCGGGATGGAAGGCGAGCAGTTTTACATTCCGGGCGCGTCGTGCGTATTCAATTGCGGCGGTTTTTAATAACATGTTGAGTGCCGCTTTTGTCGATCGGTAAGAATACCAGCCACCAAGACGGTTGTCAGAAATGCTGCCGATACGCGCACTGAAAACCGCTACCACGCATGTTTGCCTGCCCTTGAGTACCGGCAACAACATTTTTAACCACAGCATGGGCAACACTGCATTTACCTGGAAGACTTCATGCATTGCCGCTGCATTTAATTCTTCAATACGTTTTTCAGGCCAGGCGCTATCGCTGTGCAGCATCCCGTTGCAGATGCATGCCCGGGTTATATGCTGCGCCGTCCTGTTTTAACTTTGTGCAAATCCCGGCAATGGCGTCCTCCGAGTAATCTGTTTGTATCCACTCTATGCCTGCGTTTGCATGCATTGCGGGCGGTGGCTGACGACTGACCGCGATTACCTTGTCGATGAACGGGTCCAGCAACCATTGTTGTAGCAACGCACCTCCGATACCGCCGCCGGCGCCTATGACCAGCGCGGTGTGCGTGTCACTTTGCATGAGTGTCAATCGCGTTCATACCTGGTACTGACCTGGCAGGCTGATTCTGTTTGTGCCAGTGAGCAGCTGTCGCACTGCGATTTTCCGGTCAGCAGGTATGCAAGCTGGCCGCGATAACGTGCGAACAGCAGGTAGACCCTGTCAGCCAGCCTGCGAATTAACGGCCAGCGCAGTATCGCCAGCCAGCGGTGTCGGCCGACAATCGACCAGGCTTTGCAGGTGACATCCAGCCCGTAGATCATCACGCCATTTTCGAGTTGTGCGTGCAGCATGCGCATTGCATCTGGCTTGTGTATATGTGGATAGTTCACTGCCAGGTCTGCATCATGCAGATCGACCAGCACCAGCTGTGCAGAGGCGTCATGTTTTTTTAACTGGCGCATTTCCGCCATGCATAGCGGGCACTGGCCGTCGTAGAATATTGTTAGTTGCATACGTTTATCCATTCCTGAGCTGTTGGTGCGGCGTCATATATACAGGTTTCATTTAATCGTGGCAGTGGTATTCGAGTCCGCGACTGTGGCAAAAGCTGCTGCCAGGATTGCGTTTGCGGTGTGCAGCGGGGTGCCAAGATAGACTTTTTTGTTTGCTTCGCTTTCAAAGCTGATTTTAAGTGCATTGGGCCCGTTGCCTTCGATCACGAACGGGGCATTGACCGGGTCACTAACATCATTCATCGATATCGGGTCGAGCGTGGAAATGCGCATCATATGTTCTCCTGCCGGGTATCAGCGTTTTGAGACATGCGCCATAGCTTGCCGTTACAGCGCGGGTAGTTTTTACAGCTTGCGGTGCAGCCGCGACAGGGTAAGGCAGGCGCATGATTGCGCGTGCCAGTAATCAGATCAGTTTTGCCTGTCATGCTGGCGCTCGATGTGGTTTTCATACAGGGCTCCAAAAAAAACGGAGAGCGCACAGTGCATACTCTCCGGTGCTCCCAATGCCTGGGCCGATCAGAATCTGGCTATCATCAAGAGGATGATCAGGGGCAGGAGCCAACTGGGGTCTAACTTTCATCAATACCGCTGTCGACCGGGTTGTTGATCAGGTCGTGCAGGCGGCTGCCAGGCACCACGGAAGTAGGTATTTCGATGTCTTCTGCTTCGGCCGCCTTGATCGCCCTGTCGTAATATTTCTCGGTGCCCAGAATGTGCTGTTCGTATTTACTCATGGCAGTTCTCCCAATGTGAATTGAACAATGACCGGGCGATTCAGCGCTCCGACGGGATTAAGTATAATGATTGAAAACTATTTGTCTAGGACAAAATGTGTTATTATTCATCCATACAGTTCGGAGGGGATATAAATGGTTGAAAACAATGCGCATTACTCGATTGGCCGGGTAGAACGCGATACCGGCATCGGGCGTGACACGCTGCGTGTCTGGGAACGTCGCTATGGTTTTCCCGAACCGCAGCGCAATACCAAGGGCGAACGAATGTACTCTGAAGCGCAGTTGCGCCGGCTGCAACGTATTCGGCGCCTGCTGGGGCAGGGGCTGCGACCGGGCAAGTTGCTGGTGCTGGATGACGCCGCGCTGGATCAGCTCGAAGCCAGTCTGATCCCCGGCGCGCCCGCGCAAACCGACCAGGCTGTCACTGCCGTAATCAATGCCACGCTGGCGTCGAATCAATCCCTGGTCGAGCGCCTGCTGACCAAGCACTACCAGCAACTGGGCATGCGTGATTTTATCCTTCAGCTGCTGGTGCCATTACTCGGCCAGGTAGGAGAACTCTGGGCCGCGGGCAAGTTGCATATCTACCAGGAACATTTTTTATCGGCACACATCAGCCGTTTTCTCAATATCGAAATCGACAATTTGCAAAAAGCTGCAAAGAAACCGGTGGTGTTGCTCGCCACCTTACCGGGCGAGGTGCACACCCTGGGGCTGATGATGGTCGCGGCCATGCTTGGCGCACATGGCATCAGTGCGATCAATCTCGGCAGCGAGGTGCCGATGGACCAGCTTGAACACGCGGTACGCCAGTTTAATCCTGATATTGTCGGCATAACGTTTAGCGGCGCCTACCAGTATAAAAATATTCGGCGTGATTTAACTGATTTGCGCGAACGCGTGTCTGAAGATGTTGAAATATGGGCAGGCGGGGAAGGCGTTCGACGTTTGCGAAAATTGCCAGAGGGTGTTGCCAAGTTCACCACGCTGGAAAAACTGCCGTTGTGAAATGCGCACGCATGCAGGCAGAGGTGCAATCATTACAGTATTTAAACCATATATATCTATAAACGCAGTTCATACGCATTACGGAGATATTTGAAAATGAAAATCATCACCCTGGCTTTTCTAATGCTTGTTATCAACACGCAGGTGTATGCAAAAGAATGTTCGGATTTGCTCGATGTCAATGTTCGCACGCTGGATAATACAACCGTGGTGAACCTGTGTGAACAATACCAGGGCAAGGTATTGCTGGTGGTCAACACTGCCAGCAAGTGTGCCTATACCGATCAATACGAATCGCTGGAAAAACTCTACCGTGAATACAAAGATGCCGGCCTGGTCGTGCTTGGGTTCCCGTCAAACGATTTTGGACAGCAGGAACCCGGCACCGAAAAGCAGATCAGGGACTTTTGCCGCATGACGTATGGCGTTGAGTTCCCGATGTTTTCCAAAACCCGTGTCACCCGTCACAATGCCGATCCGCTCTATCGGCAACTGGCGCAGGCGTCCGGTGTATACCCGCAATGGAATTTTCACAAGTACCTGATCGATCGCGATGGCAAACTGGTGGCGAACTACCGCAGCGCTATTGACCCGTATGATAAGTCCATTATCAGCGAGATAAAAAAACGTTTGTAGTGCGGATCGTATTTGAGTGACCGGATACAGCGGCACTGGATCAGGCGACAGACCGATGGCCAGTGATATTGTCGAAACCAGTCACAGCTGCAAGGAGGCCGAGCGTTTTCCTGTATTCCCGGTCTGCGAGCACTGGGGCGATGCTGCAGAATCCACCCTGGTGCAGGAATATATCGAGTGGATCGTGCCATCATTGCTGAGCCTGCAGCATCTCAGCCTGCAGCAACGCGCATGCCTGGAATAAAATCTGTACATTAACGCTGAATCAGTGGAGCATCACCGGCGACTGTACCCCGAGGTTGTCGATGATAAAGTTCTGACTGCGGCGAGAGTGCAGTAGCGTTTTCTGAAAGCAAACTAAACAAAACCGTGTATGCTGGTGAGCATCGCTTTCGTATAGCCCTGCATACGATAACCGTGCTTTTTTAGCGAGACACAGGTACAAACCAGCGCACATGCATAAACTTCTATTAAACCGCGATATCTACCTTGAGCTGATCCAGCAACGTATTCCGCAGGCAAAACGCTTTATCTGGATTGTCACTGCTGACATCAAGGACATGCATGTTGAAGTCGGCAGACACTTTGTACCACTGCTTGAACTGCTGGCTGACCTCATTAGCCGGGGTGTCGCGGTGAGGCTGATTCATGCCAGGGAGCCGGGCCCGCGGTTTCGCGAAGATTTCGATAAATTTGATGAACTGGTCAACAGCGAGCTGTTTGAGCGCATCCTGTGTCCGCGGGTGCATACCAAGGCCGTCATCATCGATAATGAAATCGCTTTTCTCGGTTCACCCAACCTCACCGGTGCCGGCATGGGCAGCAAGCACGAAGACCGGCGCAATTTCGAAGCCGGTTTTTTATTCGATGACCCACAACACATAAAGGAACTGGTGACCTGGGTGGACCAGCTTTATCTCGGCGAGCATTGTCATTCGTGCAAACGCCGTGAATACTGCCCCGACCCAATCGATGAATCGTTCAGATGAAAAAATTAACAACAAAAGTTAAAAAACAGGTGAAACGTAGCCCGGATGAAGCTTCACCTCATCCGGGAAGATGTACGCACACACTTGAATATGGTTGGAAGCTCCCGGATGAGATGAAGCCTCATCCGGGCTACGTGAATCAGTATTGGGAGGTTTTATGGCTGTGGCGAAATTGAGTGGTAGTTGTTTGTGTGGTTCGGTGCAGTATGAAATTAGTGGTGATGCTGTCACTTTTTACCACTGTCATTGCCAGCGCTGTCGCAAGGCGACTGGCACCGGGCATGCCAGTAATATTCGTGTGGCGCCCGAAACCTGTCTTACCTGGACGAGGGGTGAGGCATTATTAAAACGATACAAGGTCCCGGAAGCGGAACGGTTTTATAACTGTTTCTGTTCACACTGCGGCAGCCCGATGCCGAGAGTCGTGCCCGAGCTGGGAGCAGTGATTGTTCCTGCTGGCTCATTGAATGTAGACTCGCCGATTAAACCGCAGGCACGGATATTCTGGGATTCGCGCGTAGCATGGTCATGCACGGGTGATGATATACCCGTGTTTGCCGAGTACCCTTGAAATACAATGAAAAATGAATAGTGAATAGTGAATAGTGAATAGTGAATAGTGAATAGTGAATAGTGAATAGCAGGCGTCCGAATGCTTTTCCGGGTATGAAAAATGATCGTACGCGTAGCCGGATGAAGTTACACTGGTCCCGGGTGTGCTTGTCTCAATTAATAAACTGTTAAAGAGATGTACTATGTCTACAAATACACGTGAGTCTGGTTTGATGACAACAGCAAGTGAGAGGAATCCTCTCAGTGAACCCTGCGTGATGGTGATCTTCGGCGCCTCGGGGGACCTGACCAAACGCCTGCTGGTGCCCTCGCTTTACAATCTCGCATGTGATGGCCTGCTATCTGAAAACTTCGCGGTACTCGGCACCGGCCGCAGCCAGATTTCGAATGAAGAATTTCGTGACAGCATGGCGAGTAAAGATAACGGCCTGGGTGCATATCATACCCGCAAGGAATTTGATCAGGCCGCGTGCGATGGCCTGCTAGAGCGTTTCTATTTCGAACCCTCAAATCTCGCGCTGGACGATTTCAAAAAACTGAAAACAGCGGTTGAGCAACTCGATAAACAATACCAGGCTGGCGGTAATGTGCTGTTTTACTTTGCCATGGCGCCGCGCTTTTTCGGCGCGCTGTGCGAGCTGCTTTACGAAGCCGGCTTTCAGCAGGGTGAGGGCTGGAAACGCATTATTGTCGAAAAACCCTTTGGCACGGATTTGCAGTCTGCGCTCGAACTCAATGAAGCCATACTCAAACACTGGAATGAAGACCAGATGTACCGGGTCGATCATTACCTCGGCAAGGAAACCGTGCAAAACCTGCTCGCCTTCCGTTTCTCGAACGGCATGTTCGAACCCTTGTGGAACAATAAACATATCGACAATATCCAGTTTAATGTCTGCGAAGCCGTCGATGTCCAGGGACGGGGAGGTTATTACGATAGTTCGGGCGTGCTCAGGGACATGATGCAAAATCACATGTTCCAGATGCTGGCGTATTTGTGCATGGAGTCACCGGGATCGTTTGAACCGGATGCCATCCGCAATGAAAAGGCCAAGTTACTGGAATCTGTGCGCGTGTATTCGCCAGATGAAGTAGACGATTACGTAGTGCGTGGACAATACGGCCCGGCATACAACGATGCTGGCGAAATCGACAAGCCGGGGTATCGCCAGGAAGCCGATGTCAATCCCGAATCGAACACCGAAACCTTCGCCGCGGCAAAACTGCTGATCGATAACTGGCGCTGGGAGGGTGTACCGATATACCTGCGTTCGGGCAAGGCACTATGGAAGCGCGGCACCGAAATCGTGGTCGAGTTTAAAAAAGCACCGGAAAAAATATTCCAGGGCACGGGTGTAAAACAGCTCAGTGCCAACCGGCTGGTGTTCCATATTCAACCTTACCAGGGCATCGAGTTACTGTTCCAGGCCAAAACGCCCGGCCCGACCATGCAGTTGCAAACCGTGGACATGGCATTTAATTATGGCGATGTGTTCAAGGCCTCACGCTACACCGGGTATGAAGTGATGATTTATTCCTGCACCCGCGGTGATGCTACATTGTTCTCACGCGGTGACCTGGTTGAAGCTGCATGGCGCATTGCACAACCCTTACTTGATCACTGGTCTACAACACCGGCAAACGATTTTCCCAATTACACGCGTAATTCATGGGGCCCTAAAGCAGCCTACGAATTGCTCAAGCAAGACGGTCGCCGCTGGTTTGACGTGGTGAGCCCGGATGTACTGGAAGAATCCCCCATGTTCAAGGGTGCTGACCCGCTATTGCTGAATGCGGTCATACTTGCGCTGCGTTCAGTCACGGCGGAGAAGGGCGACAGCATTATTCAGCACGGCGACAGCGCCAATGAGATGTACTTTATCTGCCGCGGCGAAGTCGAGGTGATCGATGCATCAGGAAACACCGTGAAGCATCTGAAGGACGGTGATTTCTTCGGCGAGATTGGCATACTCATGTCAACCCCGCGTACCGCCAGTGTTCGCGCGAACACGCTGTGTGATTTGCTGGTGCTGACGCGCGAGGATTTTAGTCGTATCTTGCAGGATCATCCACAGTTTGCCGAGAGTATGATGCAGGTTGCGAAACAGCGTTATGACCT
>CAWKAL010000069.1:0-43362 GCA_963847575.1 uncultured Gammaproteobacteria bacterium | reverse complement strand
TGTGATTTACAAATACCAGTTTTGAATCTTCGACGATAATCACTGACAGTTTTGCCCTGCGCGCAGGCTTGTCATCACCGATATACACCTGGAACCACATGCCAGGCATAATATTGTGGGGCAATTTCGGCCGGGCTGCCACGGGCACAACGATTTTGGGCGGAATGGGCTCGCCGGTTTCTTCGTCTCTCGGGAGTTCCTTCGCACGTTCCTGTTCAATTTCAGCAAGCTTCTGGCTGGCGACTTCAACTTCTTCGATGGCGAAGTGAGTGCGGTCTATGAGTTGCTGGTGAGCATCTTCGAGCCCCTCCAGAACCTGGTCGATATCTTTTTTCGACTGGTTGGTTTTGTTGAGGTGTCCGCGGGCACGCGACACCAGGGACTCGCGCGTGGCATTTAGATGTGCAAGATCTTCGGGTGAATCTAGTGGCTGCACGCTTTCAACAAGTTCGCGCAACAATTCTACAATGATGACCCATGATTCATTTTCTTTGCCATTAGCAAGATAATGATTGAACATCAGCGTTGGCCAGCGTTTTAATATCAGCGGATGAATGCTGTCGGGCAATGTTTTGCCAGTGGTAATTGTGCGCAGTGCTTTAAGTACCGTATTTCGCGCGTGCTCTCGTAAAATTTGTTTTTGCGCCGCTTCTTCTTTTTCGCGGGCAATGGCTTCCTGTTTTTCAATGTACTCGTTGAGCTTGGCAAGTGCTTTATCGAAAGCACTGGGCTGTAACTCGTAATCACTCAGGATAATTGCAACAATCTTGTCCAGCTCAATATAGGTTTCATCATTGTGGTCATTCACGCCAACGCCGACTTCCGCGATACCATCGAGTAACAGGCGCGCGGGATGGGTGTCGTAAATGAAAAATTCCGGATCCAGCATCGAGGCCTTGATGATCGGAATTTGCAAACGTAACAGCAGTGCCTTGATGGTGTCGGAAATATCTTCATCATCGATGATGGCATCAAATATGAGCTCGATGAAATCGATGGTCTTTTCAGCAATCTGGTTAATGCGCTTGGTAACAACGCCACCGGATTTTTTCGCAATCTCACTGACGACCGCTTCCTTGACCGCATCAGCATCGAAGCGTAACTGGTCGGGCTGCACGAACTGGGGTAATGACTGCACCCCGGAAAGTGCGGTAAGAATTTCCTGGTGGCCAAAGTGCTGGGGTGTGCTGGCCGGGAAGTAGGCGCCACCCGCGCCGCCTTCGGCGCCGCCTTTCTGGATCGGGGCGCCAATAAAGTTGCCAATCGTCTGGCTCACCTGGCCTGCGGGCAGACCGGCAACAAAATGAGAATATTGTCCAGCCTCGGCAGGCGCCTGCGCGGAACCGCCCTGCGCTGGGTCAGCCCTGCGCAGGACCGCCCTGCGCAGGACCGCCCTGCGGAGGCTGGCCACCCGGGTGAGGCGCCTGTCCACCGGTTGCATGTCCCATGCCACCGGTGTGATACGAATGGCCCGGTGCTGCTGTCATCGCATAGCCGTCACCGATCGATTGAGGCTGTCCCGACATATGTGCGCCGCCGGGACCCATACCACCGCCGGGTGCGCCGGCAGGCATAGCGCCGCCGGGGCCCATAGCACCGCCGGGTGCGCCGGCAGGCATAGTGCCGCCGGGGCCCATAGCACCGCCGGGGCCATAGCACCACCGGGACCCATACCACCACCGGGACCCATACCACCACCGGGTGCGCCGGCGGGCATAGCACCGCCATAATCACCCATCGGTTCATCCTGGCCAGGTACCGGCTGGTTGGGATCGATGGCGGGTTTAGGGCGTGGTCGATTCTGGGTTTTACCGCCCATTGAAATCTTGATTTGCGGCAGAATGCCTGCGTCGATCAGCTTGTTGTTAATAGAGTCGTACAGGCTGTCCAGCTTGCTGGCGATTTCGTCGTTGAAAAAACTGAACAAGATTTTTTTGTTGGAAATATCAAAACTATCACCGAGGGCATCATCGAATGACTGGCAGAAGTTAACCGGCGCCAGTGCACGTTTATCAAATATATCGTCAGTTTTTAACGCGAGATGTTCGAGTCGGGCTTCCAGGTGTGAGAGTTGCTCGCGGTATTTGCTGGCGGCGCGTTCACCCATGCCTCTAACCAGTACCATGTCTTCCATAACCGTCTGATCGACCAGGCTGAGCTCGTCTTCGGTCTCGAGCTTCTGGCGGGCTTTTTCTGCCTCGGTGACGGTATAGGGTCGCAGGTAGGGGTTGATATTGGTGACGAAGTCAACCGCGATATCGGCCTTGTGCGCCTTGAGCGTGCGCATCAGTTCGAAGAACCGCGTCGAGTCTTCGTTATTGGTGGCACTGTCTGCCATTTCGAACAATGTCTCTTCGGCATTGTTGAGCAGCTTGGACATCAGGTCGCTGAGACGCGTCTTGATATTGCCTTTAATGTCCTTTATCAGGGCAGAATAATCGTTTTCTGGATTTTGTGATGTCATCGCTGATTTTATTTATTTTATGCGTAGCCCGCGTTTCCAACGCTTATAGATATTCACATTATAGATAAATGCAGCCGATTGTGTCGTTTTATAGAAAATTAGCAACGATAAAATACGAATTAAAACAGTGTGATTGTGCGCCTAGCTCGATACTCACTGAGCCCGTTTATTCAACCAGCATGAAGTTAGGCTGGGCAGCAGCCCCACGATGGATGTCGGCGGTGTAATAGTGGGTTTTAAATTTGGGTGAGCCACTCGCCAGCCGCCTGTTAGCCAGGTCGCCGGCAACACTGGCCATGGTGCAGCTCCACCAGCCGGTCGGGTAGGTGCATTGGGGAAAATGCAGGGTTTTTGTGTGTTTGAAGCCGGCTTCATACATGTGCCGGATCATCGGCCGGATGATGGATTCATGATGAATCAGCGGCGATTCGCTTTGCTGGACAAATATGCCGTCATCAGCGAGTGCGCGCCGGCAATGCTGGAAAAACTCGGTGGTGTAGAGCACCACGCCCGGCCCCACCGGGTCAGTGCTATCGACAATAATGACATCATAACTGCCGGCTTCTGCCTGGCGCACGCATTCAATGCCATCGGTGAAGAGTAATTCTGCGCGCGCATCATGATTAGAATCACACAGCTCGGGGAAGTACTGTTCCGAGACGCGTGTTACACGTTCGTCTATATCCACCTGCCGGGCCAGTTCGACTTCCGGGTGCTTGAGCACTTCGCGCAGCGTGCCGCAGTCACCGCCACCGATAATCAGCACCCGCTTCGGCGCCGGGTGGGTGAACAATGCGGGGTGGCTCATCATTTCGTGATAAATGAAATTGTCGCGTGAAGTCAGCATAATGCAGCCATCGAGGACCATCAGCCGGCCGAAATGTTCGGTTTCGAAAATTTCGATTTTCTGAAACTCTGACTGCTCTTCATGCAGCTTTTGTTTAATCTTGAGTGAAAATGCAAATCCGGCATAATCCGAGATTTCAGTAAACCACTGGCTGTCATCAATCACGCGCATACTCCTTGGTAGGGGAGTGCGATTATATGCCAAAGCCTGCCGATAAAAGAAATTCCGGGCGCGGATTTGTTTAGCGGATAAAATACCGAAAATTTTAGCGGGGTCAGAAATGAAACACTGGGATATTCAGCAGGCCAGCAGGTTGTACAACCTCGGGCAGTGGGACGAAGGCTATGCCGAGATTCTCGACAATGGCCATCTTGCGCTAAAACCCGCCGGCGAAGATTCAGCCGCCATCGACCTGATGCAATTGATCGACGATATCCGCGCCAGCGGCCTGCAGTTACCGGTGTTGATCCGCTTTCTCGATATCCTGCAGCATCGTGTGCAGTCGCTGTGCAGCGCGTTCGACAATGCAATTGCCAGCCTCGACTACCGTGGCGCATATACCGCGGTTTATCCCATCAAGGTGAACCAGCAGCAACCGGTGGTCGAGGAAATTTTAAATGCCGGGGGTGCACGCGTCGGGCTCGAGGCCGGCAGCAAGTCCGAGCTGATGGCGGTACTCGCCAGCCTGAAATACAAGAACCAGGTGGTGGTATGCAATGGCTACAAGGACCGTCATTATATTCGCCGTGCGCTGATCGGTCAGTTGCTCGGTCACCGGGTGTATATCGTGGTGGAAAAACTCTCCGAAGTACGCCTGCTGGTTGAAGAAGCAAAACGCATGGGGCTAAAGCCCACCTTTGGTTTGCGCGTACGCCTTGCCTCGGTCGGTACTGGCAACTGGCAGAACAGTGGCGGTGAAAAATCCAAGTTCGGCCTGTCATCAGAGCAGTCGATGGCGGTGATCGACTATCTGCGCGATATCGGCATGCTGTCATGCCTCAAGCTGCTGCATGTTCACATGGGCTCACAAATCGCAGATATCGAGGCGATCCGCCGCGGTGCCACCGAGGCGGTGCGTTTTTATTGCGAATTTGTGCGCCACGGTGCCGCGCTGGCAGTGCTTAATGTCGGCGGTGGCCTGGGTGTGGATTATGAAAGCACCTTCAGTCGCGGCACCTACTCGGTGAATTATGACCTTGCGCGCTATGCCAGCACCATTATTGAAACGGTCGCCAAAGTGTGTGATGCCGTGGGTGTTGCGCACCCCGATATCATCACCGAGTGTGGCCGCGCCATGACCGCGCACCACGCAGTGCTGGTGTGCAATGTGATCGAAGCCGAGACAGTCGATGAATCCGATCCTGTAACAGCCGTTACCCAGACCGACGATACCGAACGACTGACTGCCGTGCTCGCACGCATAAAAGCCGGCGAGGCCGTGGGCCATAACGAAGCCGACGAAATCATGCGCCTGTTGCAGATAGCGTTTGTCGAAGGTCGGCTTGTCGATGGAGCAACGCGCTTTTGCAGACCACTGTTATCGCCAGATACGGCGCGCCCAGCAGCGCATCGAAGGTGACAAGGCCTTTGCGAGCGATGAACACATGCCCCTGGTCGATAAATATTTCTGTAATTTTTCCGTGTTCCAGTCACTGCCCGATGTCTGGGGGCTGGACCAGGTGTTCCCGATTCTGCCGCTGCACCGCCTTGATGAACGCCCGTCACGCGAAGCGGTATTGCAGGATTTGACCTGCGATTCCGATGGCCATATCGAATTCTATCCTTGCGGGGGTGAAATTCGCTCATCACTGCCGTTGCATGCCCTCAAGGCAGATGAAGAGTATTTATTGGGGTTTTTCCTGGTCGGTGCCTACCAGGAGATCCTCGGCGATATGCACAATTTGTTTGGTGACTCGCACGTGGTTAACGTCAAGCTGGATGATGACGGTGGCTACCGCCTGGCAGGTACCGAACGCGGCGATACTACGCGTCAACTGCTTGAGTATGTGCACTATGACACCAGTAACCTGCTGGATGAACTGGAGCAACGCCTGGCTAACAGTATTAATGATGCCGCACTGCTGGATGTATGCAAACGCGAGTTAAAGGCGGGACTCGAAGGTTATTCCTATCACGAAAAATAATCAGTTGTGTTTCATGCAGTTGCATACCGGCGATATGCAACTATGATCTAGTGAATATGATGTCGCAGGTATGCTTAGGCCGCAGAGATATTGATGACTAAACCGAACCCGGAAAAACCCGTTATCCTCATTGTTGATGACTCTAAAGTCATTCGACTCGCTGCCAGAAAAATGATGGGCAAGGACTATGAAGTCGTTGAGGCGGCTGATGGCGTCGAAGGCTGGGAACAGATTCAGCAGAATGAATCCATATCGGTGGTATTTACCGATATGCAAATGCCGAATATGAACGGGCTTGAATTGCTGGAAAAAGTGCGCGCATCGAATGATGATCGTATTGCAGCAATGCCCGTCATCATGATCACCGGGCAGGAAGACAACGCCGAAGCCAAGCAGCACGTGTTTGATATGGGCGTGACGGATTTTATTACCAAGCCGTTTGAATCGCTTGATTTAATCAGTCGCGCCAAGTCCTATGCGCGACTCAACCGCAAGGTTGCCGAGCTGGAACAGCAAACCGGTCACGACAAGTTAACCGGATTGTTCAATGCCAACAGCTTCAGTGAACACGGTGCCAAGGCGTTTTCATTCGCGCAACGCCACAAGGTCAGTATCTCGGTCGCCATACTTGAAGTCGATAACTTTCAAAAAATATTTCTCACCCACGGCAAGGCTGTAGCACAGCAGATTATTATTGAAGTCAGCAAGCGTATGGCTGAATCCATGCGCGCCGAAGACGTGGCCGCACGCACCGGCGTCGCACGATTCGCATTGTTGCTGTCACTCTCCAGTGTCGCTGATGTACAACTGGTGGTAGGCCGTATTCGTGAATCCATTCATAAGCTGGTGTTTGCGACAGGCAAAGAAAAACTTCGCATCACCCTGGCTGCAGGCATTAGCAGTATCGAACTCGATGCAGAGACTGATTTTGCCGGACTGGTCGGGGGGGCGGAAACTGCGCTGGGCGATGCCCTGAACAGCGAGACCGACAAGGTGGCCACGCATGCTACTGCAGCACAAGCTGCGCCTGCAGAAGCTGCAGCAGCACCCGTAAAACCGCCAGAAGTAAGCCAGGCAGACATCGAACAGGCGCTGGGCCATATCCTGCACGGCAATTATCTTGATATCCCCAAAGCACACCTGCCTGCAGTGATTGAAAGGCTGACAGCGTTCATGCAATATGTTGAGAACAAGCACGACAACCAGCACACTGCATAAAGAGGCAACAAGCACGCTCCCATGTCAGATGAACCCGAAAGTCTTTCTCCACAACAGGCCTGGGAAATTTGCCAGAAAGATTCGCGTGCATTATTAGTCGACATACGCTCCAGCATGGAATACCTGTTTGTCGGCCATCCCAGGGGTGCAGTACACGTGCCCTGGATTGATGAACCTGACTGGGTGGTCAACCCGCACTTTGTCACAGACGTGCGCAAGTTAATGCTTGGCGGCGTCATCAATGCCGAAACCGGCAGCGCGCCGGTCATCCTGATTTGCCGCAGCGGCAAGCGCTCGCGCGAAGCCTCCAAAGTATTGACCGATGCCGGTATTCAAAATGTGTATCACATTGGCGAAGGCTTTGAAGGCGAACTCGATGAAAGTCATCATCGCAGTGCGCTGGGCGGGTGGAGGTACCACAAACTACCCTGGGAACAGTGTTGATTAAGCGTAATGAACAATTAATAATGAATAGTGAAAAATGGAAACCAGAATTCTCTCGTGGTGTCTTCGCAGTAAATGCATATGAATGACAAGATAAAAAAGCCAGCTTCTGAGTGGAAATCAAAACTTACTGAAGAACAGTACCGGGTTGCGCGTGAGGGTGGCACCGAGCGTGCATTTACAGGTGCGTATTACAACAACAAGGACACTGGCATGTACCATTGCGTATGTTGCGGTGAGCCTTTGTTTAGCTCCAATGAAAAATACGATTCAGGTTCCGGCTGGCCCAGTTTCTGGAAACCGGCAGAAGGCCATGCGCCGGAAGAAATCCGCGACACCAGCCACGGTATGGTTCGGGTAGAAGTGCGTTGCCCGTCCTGCGATGCACACCTCGGCCATGTCTTCGAAGACGGGCCACAACCTACCGGTTTACGCTACTGTATCAATTCAGCATCACTGGATTTCAAGAAAAAATAACGTATTGCCACAGGGAGCACAGTGGTAAAGGCAGAAACAAAAATTGCCGCAAATGAACGCAAAAAACGCAAATAAAACTGGCCACATAATCAGGCCATACGCCGTAGACTCAGATAAAAACATTGCGTTTCGCGTTCATTTGCGGCAAAAGCTTTTGTTTTTACATCTTTGCGTTCTCTGTGACCTCTGTGGCAAATAACATTTAAGAACAGCACTCAGGCTCGCAGCAACTGCCGCCGGGTTTTACCGCTTCGATGGTGGCTGAAATCACGAAGTCTTCAACCCCACGGCCCGGCGCCCAGTCCTTGATGAATTCGCGCGACTCGTCTTTGGGGGCGATGGCAATATTCTGGAAGCCGATCATATCGAGTATGCGTTCCAGTTCGTGCACCAGTGAAGCGCCTGCCATGCAGCCTGAATATAGCTGCAGGTCGTTTGCGAATTTCATCCGGTAGTTCGGTGCTGGCTACCACGTCGGAAATCGCCAGACGACCGCCGGGCTTGAGCACGCGGAAGGCTTCGGCAAACACGCGCGCCTTGTCGGGTGACAGGTTGATCACGCAGTTGGAAATAATCACGTCGACCGTGTCATTGGCGACCGGCAGGTTTTCGATTTCACCGAGGCGGAACTCGACCTGCACAAAATTACCCTTGGCAGCATTGGCGCGTGACTTGCTGATCATGGTGGGGGTCATGTCGACACCGATCACCAGGCCGTTTTCACCGGCTTCGGCGGCGGCGAGGAAACAGTCGAAACCGCCGCCACTGCCGAGATCAAGCACGGTTTCACCCTGGCGAATACCGGCGATGGCGCGTGGATTGCCGCAGCCCAGGCCCATGTCGGCACCGCCCGGGACAGCATCGAGATCCTGTTGCGAATAGCCCATGCGGGTGGACACCAGGGTGTTGATCGCGGTATCGGATGAAACGCCGCAACAGCTCGCGCCGACACCGCAGTCGCTTTCGGTGTTGCTGGCTTCGGCGACTTCGGCGTAGCTGGCGCGGACTTTTTGCCGAATTTCGTCAGCGTTCTGTTGGGTCTGTGGATCGGGTTTCATAAGTCACCTTCTGGATTTGCGTGAATCGGGGGCGCGCTGCCGAACACAGTTCTGATTTGCGCCAGGGTGTCGGGATTGACTGAACAGAAAACCTGTTTGCCGCGGCGCTGCATCTCGATCAGACCGGCCTGGTGGAGTTCTCTCAGGTGGTGCGACAGCGTCGAGGAGGCGATATCCACCTGCTGGTTGAGATCACCAACACAGCAGCTCAGCATGTCATCGGTGGCGCACTGTGTGCCCGGTTCGCAACAGCCGGTGAGCAGGTGAAATATCTGCAGCCGGTGCGGATTGGACAGCGCGCGAAACACCGAGGCGTAATAGTGGGTGTCAATAGTTTCACAATTCGACATATATCGAACTGTATTCCAGTTTCACGCTATATGCAAGTGGCTTCGCGGATGTTGTCGCGGCTTTCCAGAGTGTGATACCTTGCCCTATTGAACTGGAGCCGCGCGTGATCGACAGTTTTACCGACGAAGAAATCGAAGCCATGAAGCTTGAGCTGATCGAGCTCAAGCATGAGCATCGCACGCTGGACGAGGCGATTCACCTGTTGTTGTGTGGCGGCGAGATGGAAGAACTCAAGATCAAGCGCCTGAAAAAGCGCAAATTGCAACTGCGTGACCAGATTGCCCTGATCGAAGACAAGCTGATTCCGGATATTCTTGCCTGAAACTGTCGACTAAAAAAGCCGGGCCAAAGCCCGGCCTTTGCTACTAGAACAGGTTAATCCAGCGCCGTTTTTTCTATGGAAAAGCCGGTATATGCGGCTCGGTACCCTTCATGTCTGCTTCCGGGTGGTGGCCATAAATCAGCTTTTCGATTTCCTCTACGCGCTCTTTGGGTACGTCCACCATCATCAGCACTTCGCCGGCTTCAATCGCTTTTTCAAACTGCTGGATCTGGGTACTGGGCACGCCGACACCGATCATGCCTGACATCCAGGCGCCGATACCCGCACCCGCGAGGCTGGTGCCCAGGATCGCACCACCGCCCAGTATCAGGCCGGCGGGCGGAAAGGTGACCGCTGCAATTCCGGCCAGGACCCCGGTTATACCGCCGACCGCGAGACCGCGCTCAACCGCCGGTATAAAGTCGCTTTTCTGCAGCAGGCTGGCTTCGGGCAAATCACCCATGGGCGTGCCTTCGCGCGCAACCACATGGATGTGGTGATCATCAATGCGTTTGAGTAAAAGTTCGTCAACGACGGTATTGGCCATGTTGATATCCGGAAGAGTAAAATAGAGTCGTCTCATCGCTGTCTCCTTGTTGCATTCAATATTGATTGAGTCGTTTCGTCAGCGGGCGGGTAGATCTGTTACTGGTATCATAAACCTGCACACCGCCACGACTAAACACCTGTAAGCCCATGATAGGGCGCATTGCAGTCAAAGTTCAAGTGCAGAATTTTGCCTAATTTGTGCAAAAAAGCGGCCTAAATCACGTAACATGTACGACAGTCAGTTTGCAGAAGAAATTCCATGAAGTTCTGTTCAGCCTGTGGCGAAGAAGTCCACATCATTATTCCCGAAGGTGATAATCGCGAGCGTTTTGTATGCCCGGCGTGCGGCATTGTGCATTACCAGAACCCGAACGTGGTGACCGGCTGCATTCCGGAATGGGACGATAAAATCCTGCTGTGTAAACGTGCGATTGAGCCGCGCATCGGCCTCTGGACATTGCCCGCGGGATTTCTGGAGAACGGTGAAACCGCGATGGAGGGCGCAGCCCGCGAATCGATGGAAGAAGCCAATGCCGATATGCGTGAAATGGAATTATTCAGCGTTTTCAGCATTCCGCACATCAACCAGATTTACACCATGTATCGCGGCACCCTGCACGAAGGCAGCGCCAGCCCGGGCGCCGAGAGTCTCGAAGTCGCCCTGCTCAGCGAGCACGAAATCCCCTGGGATACGCTGGCTTTCCCGGTGGTGATTACCACCCTGAAGTGGTATTACGAAGACCTGAAAAAGGGCAGTTTCAACACCCACCACGGCGAGATACGGAAAACCGCGGACATGAAAATAAAAGTCGAGCGCTTCAGTTAAGGCCCATGTTCTAAATCGTTTTCAATTTTTAGCGTGCCGTCGCACTCACCATCAAGCGGCAGATCCAGCACCCGCGCATAAAATTCCAGCTCGGCCCGCAGGCAGGCGATGATAGTGTCGGCCTTCCTGAAGCCGTGTGACTCACCTGCAAATCCCAGGTAACTGGTCGCTACGCCTTTATCACGCAGTGCAGTGAACATCATCTCGGCCTGTTCTTTGGGCACCACCTTGTCATTGAGCCCCTGGAAAAAAATCACCGGGCAATTGAGCTGATCGACATAGTTAATCGGCGAGCGCTGCGCATAGACCTCGCGCATTTCCGGATAAGGCCCGACCAGGCGATCAAGATAATGCGCTTCAAATTTATGCGTATGCTTCGCCAGGGCTTCGAGTTCGCCGATACCGTAATAGCTGGCCCCCGCGGAAAACACATCGTGAAATGCCAGCGCGCACAATACGGTGTAACCGCCGGCACTGCTGCCCTTGATGATCAGGCGGTCGGCATCGACCAGGCCGGCGTCAACCAGGTACATGGCTGCATCGCAACAGTCTTCAGCGTCGCGTATGCCCCACTGGCCGAGCAGGCGGTCGCGGTACTGGCGGCCGTAGCCGGTGCTGCCGCTGTAATTGACATCTAGTACAGCATAACCACGGGACGTCCAGAACTGTTTACGTAAATCGAGCGCAGCATTGTTGCAGGCGGTCGGCCCGCCGTGTGTGATCACGATCAGTGGCGGTTTCTGATCCGCTTGAACGCTGACGTCGGGATTGCACGCGGGATAATAAATCGCGTAGGCCTTGTCCCTGTGTCGGGTAGTGAATTCAATCTGCCGGGGCGCAGAAAAATAGCGCGGATTGAGCTCAGCCGTGAAAGTGCTTTTTACCTGGGTGGCTTTTGCCGATGCAAGATCCAGCTGCACAATTTGCGCATACGCATCGTTCGCTGCGGCGATAAAGCAGGCGGTGTCGGCGGTGGCGTTGATACATGAAAAACTGTTGAAGCCGGTTTCGAGTGTTTCCAGGGTGCCATCGCGGGTATCGAGTATGCCAAGTCGGCCAGTGCCGGCATCTATGAAGCTGCACACAATGCGGTATTCGTCGATGAAGCTATAGCTGCGCTGCCCGAACACCCATTGTGGCAGGCCAAATTCGTGCTGGCACGGGTAGAGCGCATGGTGCTGCTGGCCATCGAAGTGGTACAGGTTCCACCAGCCGGTGCGGTCATCGATGAAAGTCAGCTTATTGGCGGCAGACCATTCGGGTTGAAACACCGAGACCGCGGCACCCCCGGCAATGCAGCGTGATGCCAGCAGTTTGCCCGTCGATGACACATCGGCCAGCCATAGCCTGCTGGCATCCCACGGCATGTCAGGATGGTTCCAGCTCAGCCACGCGAGCATTGATCCATCCGGACTCAGCCTCGGGCTGGCGTAAAAATCATCACCCCTGGCCAGGGCCTGGTGAATGCCGTTATCAGGATTTATTGCCACGAGTGAATTTTCTACGTGATTGTTGTCACAATGCAGTTCCTGGATACAGATGAGCTGGTGGCGATAAGTGTCGAAGGTCAAATCAGCGTAGCGAGCGTCGCAATTTTGGGTAATTCGTTGGATGTGTGCGTCGTGCGTCAGAAAATATATGTCCTGATCGGCATCGTTGACAAAATAAATGCCCTTACAGCTTATGCAATAACTGCCGCCACCGTATTCATGTACGCGGCTTCTGCAGCTGTATTCGCGTGGCAGGCAGGCATGCTGGGTACCCTGGGTCAGGTGCACAATATCGACCCGGCCAGCCTGGTCGGGATGACGCTCCAGCCACCACAGTTCATCGCCAATAACACGCAGTTCGTCGAGCTGTAGCGCGTTGCCCGCAATGAGCGCGCTGCTGATCGGCGTGGGCCAGTTACCAAAACCCTTGCGAGCGGTAGGACGAGTGGTAGATTTAATTGATTTCATTGAGAATAATTGTGATTTGTTACAGTAAAAAACCAGTCTGCGGCTGCTATTCTATAAAGATGTATATCGTGTCAATAACATGTGATTCAGTCATCTCTGACTTCGCAGGGTCTGTGGCCAATTCATGCTAATTCAGCTTGCAATATTGCTTGTCATCAGCGGTGGCCTGTTGCTGGTCGTCGGTATTCTTATTGCACGCCAGTATACCTTGCGCGCCAAGTTGCTCACCGCGTTTTTACTTATCGTACTGGTTTCACTCGGTGCACTGTCAACCTTTGACAGTTACATCATGACCGAAAACCTCACGCGCAGTGCTAACCGGATACTGTCAACAACGGCACGACAATATTCAGACCGGCTGGACGAATTTAACCGCTCAAGCCTGCAAACTATTTCGACCGAAGCCAGGTTACCTGCGATTACCAACTTCCTGAAGTATAAGGGCGAGCGCATAGACAGCCGGCAGAACACGCTGGAAATACTACGGGCCCTGCAGTCTCGGCAGGAAGGTGGCGTGCTGTCATACGCGCTGCTCGGTGAGAACGGCATCAACCTGCTTGACACTGTCAATGACAACATTGGTCGTAATGAGTCTGGAATGCCGTATTTCAGGCGGGCGAAAAAGGAAGGGCTTGCCACCCAGTCAAGTGTCATGTTCGATGACAGCAATGACGCCATGATGTATTACAGCAGCCCGGTGTTTGATCTGGCAGGACGTTTTCGCGGCGTGCTTCGAGCGCAGTACAAGGCAAGCATTCTAAGTGAGTTAGTCACGGCATCTCGTGGACAGGTAGGGCGCCGGTCGTTTGCTATATTGTTAGATGAAAATAATCTCAGGCTTGTTCATGGGCAGCGTGCCGATTTGCAATACACGCTTGCAAAAAGGATCAATGAAAATAGTCTTACTGAGCTAAAGCAAAAACATCTCGTGCCAGTAAAGGTGCATTCAGACTTTGCTGAAAGTGATGAATGGCTTGAAATGTTCACCAGTAGCTCCACTAATGGATCAATATTTAGCAGTCTGTTCTATGGCATTGGTACTGATTCATTCTCGGCGTCAAGCAGTCGACTCGAGACAATGCCGTGGACACTTGTGTATGCGCAGGCACAGGAAGTGTTCCTGGAGCCGGTTGATATGCAAAAACGCAGTGCGCTTATGCTGGTGGCCATCATTGCGATAGTTGTTATTTTTATAATGTTGGGCGCAACCCAGTTGTTACTTGGCCCTGTGCGTCGCCTGACCGCGGTAGTGGAGAATATCGGCAATGGTAATCGTCTCGTTACTGCGCAGGTTGAAGCAAACGATGAAATTGGCGGGCTCGCAAGCGCATTTAATCATATGACGCAAAATATCAATAACCTGATCGTTGATCTTGAGGAAGAGATTAACGGGCACAAATTGACAGCAGATAATTTGCGCAAACTTTCACAGGCGATTGAACAAAGCCCTGTGTCTGTCATGATTACAGATCTTAAGGGTGATATTGAATACGTAAATCCCGAATTTAGTAAAAGCACGGGTTACAGCCTGAAGGAAGTTGAAGGCAAAAATCCTCGATTTTTAAATTCGGGGCACACCCAGCCGGCGCAGTTCAAGAATATGTGGAATGCAATCACCACTGGCCAGTCCTGGAGCGGTGAGCTTTATAACAGGAAGAAAAACGGCGATCTGTTCTGGGAGAATGTAACGATTTCTCCCATCAAGAATAACCAGGGAAAAATTACGCATTACCTGGCAATTAAAGAAGATATATCACTTCGTAAGGATTATGAAGAGCGCTTACTTTACCAGGCAAATTACGACAAGCTTACCGAGTTACCTAATCGATCTCTTGCCTACGATCGCCTGCAACAGGCGGTTGCAAATGCCATACGTGAAGAAAAACGTATTGCCGTTCTATACATGGATTTCGACCATTTCAAAAACATCAACGATACACTTGGGCACGAAGCAGGTGACAAGTTTCTGATCGAAATGGCTAAGCGCCTGAAATCGTGTGTGCGTGATGTTGATACCGTTGCCCGACTCGGCGGCGATGAATTCCTGATCATGCTGGTCGAGATTGGTGGTGAGCACGGCAATGATGACAGTGAATATATTGAAGCCATACAAAAGAAAACCCGCGATATTATGAAGCTGGTGTCAAAACCCTGCGTGATTGAGGATGTTGAATTTACTGTTTCGGTGAGTGTCGGTATTGCATTTTTCCCGCGCGATGGCGAAGACCCGCATATGCTTTTACGTAATGCCGATACTGCTATGTACCGCAGCAAGCGCAAGGAGCGCGGCACAAGCGAAGTGTTCATGCCGGAGATGAGCGACATCATTATTAAACGTGTTGAGCTTGACAACAAAATCCGCCATGCGCTCGAGGATGGCCGTTTCTATCTAAAATACCAGGGCCTGATGGACGCAAATACAAAAGCGATCGTAGGTGCAGAAGCACTGCTGCGCTGGGAAGATGAGGAACTGGGAGAAGTGTCACCCGAGGTGTTCGTGCCACTGGCAGAAGAAAGCGGCATGATTGTAGAAATCGGCAACTGGGTGCTCGATACAGCGTGTGCTGATATCAAGCGCTGGCAACAGTCAAGTAATAATCCTGATCTGTATATGGCAATTAATCTTTCAGGCAGACAGTTCCGTGGTAAGGGCATCACCACGACTGTCTCTTCGCTGCTGGAGAAGCATAATTTAACTGGCGGCAGTCTTGAGCTGGAAATTACCGAACGGCTTTTGATGAAAGATATACCGGAAGTGATCTCCACGCTTAACCAGTTCAAGGAAATGAATATCAAGTTATCGATTGATGATTTTGGAACTGGATATTCATCACTCAGTTATTTAAAACGGTTTCCGTTTGATGTGCTGAAAATCGACAAGTCATTTGTGCATGACATCGGAGTCGATCCGGATGATGCCGCCCTGTGTGAAGCGATTATTGCCATGGCGCACAGTCTCGGTCTCAGCGTGATTGGCGAGGGCGTAGAAAATGAAGAGCAATACCAGTTCCTGAAGCAGCGTGGAACTGAAGTTATCCAGGGATACTATGTTGCCAAACCGATGATCTTTGATGAATTCAAACAGTTTGCGATGATTTCAGAATGGGTGGTTGAAACCGCTACCTGATCAGGTGATGATTTGCTGCCTGCGCCGCAGGTAGACAAGGCCGGTTGCAAACCATAAAAGCACGGGCAGAGAAATCATACCGCCGTCATCTGATAACGGTGGTGTAGAAGTCGGTGGTGTAATAATCGTGCCCACACTGACATTTCCTGAACCATCCAGCATGAAATTAACCTGTTTGGCTGCGCCGGCCAGGATGGTAATTATTTCATCCGAGCCGGGTGTGCTGCCTTCGAAGCTGACAGGCGTAATCGGATGTGGTGCCTGGAACGAAGGGTCAATCGCAGTGGCTGAATAAGGTCCAACGCTTGATGCGCCAAAGAAAATTGGGTTGATCGAATTCGCATGCAATGTGTATGTACCTGCTGGCAGATAAATACTGAAGAAACCGGTATTTTGTACCAGGTAGTCCGAAACAATACTGTAGCTTGCGCCGGTGACCGTGTTTTCAACCCAGAGGTTGGCACCGAGTATGGGATTGCCACTGGTGTCAACGAAGCTGCCATTAATCTGTCCAAAACTGGTGGTGATATTCGACGCCGGGTACAGAGCTGATACGGCCGCAATATCATCAACATGCAGGCTGATCTCGAGGCGACACAAGAATGGGTACATCACCGGGTATTTATCCTGCGAGGCGGTAGAACAGACTGACGGGTGCACCCGAATCGGTTTCAGTGTTATCGATATTAAGCTGGCTGTGATCAAGTCCGAAAAAATGCCCGATTTCGTGTGTCACCAGTGAAATAATGTCACTGTCACTTAACGGAAGTTTGCCATTGAGTACTGCATAACCTTCCTGGAACTTGTCATCACCGACGAAGTAAACAGACGCAGCAAATCCGGCAATATCATTGCTTGCGCCGATACCGAAGATGTCATCAACAATCTGGCCATCGTCATCGTAAATCATCGGGTTCAGGTTATCGCTGCTGCTGGGATGGTTCTGCGAACCATCGGGGATCAGGTCAAAATAGTTGGTGTCATCGATATCAGCAGATAAATCGGTGCCCTGGGATAATTGCAAAGTGGCCGTGCTGACATTATTCCAGAGATTGAACGCCTGTAACACAAGCCCGTCCGCGGTTGAATTTGAGCGCGTGCCTAGCGTACCGATATCGTAATTAATGATGACGGTCGATGGTGAATAATGCACCGGTGTGTTTCCGCTGCTGCCTTCAATCGCGAGCGGGCCGCCGGCGTATGCGTTGAACATGCTGAACAAGGTAATGCCCAGGGTACAGAAAATATTTTAAACAGGTCATGGCTTATTGCCCACTTAATGCGCGTACGGTGACTAAAAAATCCTGCAGTGTCGCTTTGCCGGGATGGCCGGGAACCGGTTTGAGTGATGTGCCTTTACGCGCTGTCGTGTCAGCAGATAGCAAGGTATCGATCGCGCGACCGTTGCTGACTGTCTTACCCGATGTGTCGCCAGATTCAGGGCTGCTAACGCTAAAGCTGCCCTGCATCAATCCTATCGGGCTGGCAAAACCGAGCCGCGATGCCTGCGGCAGAAACACTATATATTCTTCACCTTCGGTAAAGCGCGGCATTCCGTGGATGCGATGCACCAGTGTGCTGCCGGGCAACTGGCCGCCAAACTGTTTGACTGTGTAGGTAGCTGTTTGAACGCCCTTGATGGCGTCGAGAATTTCGAAGCGGGTGAAACTGGCGACGCGTTGACTGACATCGTCCTGCCTGACCTCATTACTGATGACGCGGCCATAAAAAATAACCTCGGCAGTTTGCGCCATGCGTTCGAGTGGCACGTGTCTAACCGTGGTTGCGAGGCTGCTGCTGAAAACCAGCAGGCTCAATAGCGTGATAAATGTACGTAGCATAATAGTGACCATTAATCGCAAGTTTTGATTATAACCCCGTTAAACGCCTGTGACCTGCGGCATGGGGCGCATGTCGCCAGGCTGTCTGACAGGCGGCAGCGATCCCGGGACTAGTCGTCACAGGGCTGGGATTGCATGCGGCTGGCGGCGAGCAATTCATCCACAAAGCCAAACTGGCTGAAATCACGCATGCGCTGTGGATATAGAATACCATCGAGATGGTCACATTCATGCTGCACTACCCGGGCATGAAACCCGCTGGCCTCAACATCGATCGCATTGCCCGCGGCATCAAACCCGGTGTAACGAATATGCCTGAAGCGCGGAACCAGGCCGCGCATGCCGGGTACACTGAGGCAGCCTTCCCAGCCATCCTCGGTGGCATCACCGAGGGGTGTTATCACCGGGTTGATCAAAACCGATTCAGGCACAGCTGAAGCATCCGGGTAGCGCGGGTTGTTCTCGAAACCAAAGATGACCACGCGCAGGCCGATGCCGATTTGCGGTGCCGCGAGTCCCACGCCCTGCTCAGCGTGCATGGTGTCGAACATATCGTCGATCAGCTGGGTGAGTTCGGCTGAATTAAAATCGGTCACCGCGGAGGCCCGTCTGCAGCAGCACTGGATCACCCATTCTTAGTACGGTTTTTACGCTCATGTTCTGAAATTCGGGTTCATGATAATATGTAAATTCTAATTGATTGAGCGCGTGCCGTCAGCGGCGCAGGTAAAAAGTATGCAAGGCCTGACAGAACAACAGAGACTTATGGTCACCCAGCAGATTATGAACGCAGTAGATGAGTGGGGCCTGTCGGGTGAGCAGATCCTGGCGGTGCTGGATTTCCCGGAAGGTGAACGTTCACGTCATTTACAGAAATACCGCAAGGATTCGCCGTTTCCTGACCAGGAATCCATAAACAATCGCATTATTCGCCTGATGGGTATTATCGATGCATTACGCACGACGTATCCGCGCAATCTCAACATGGGGCCGCGCTGGATGAATACGCCGCACCGACGCATGAATAATCGTACGCCGGTGCACACCATGCTGGAAGACGGGGAGAGCGGTGTTATCGCCGTTCTGTCCGAACTCGACTGCACCTATGCCTGGGAACTGAGTGGTTCCACCCGCTAAGATTTCACAGGTGGATGCTGCCTCTGCCGATTTTGTTTTTGAAGGCCAGCTTTGAAGGTAAAAAAGTAATCTGGCATTGTCATCTCGCTACCCTGGCGAGCATTGCTGCTACAACCCGCCAGGCCAGTCAACGCCAGTTTATCGAGATCGGTTCGCTAACACACTCAACTGCAGGTGATACACCGACACGCACTATTACGGTTGGTCTTAACCTGCCGGCGATTGATGCGGCAGCCATTCAAAAAACCACCATCATGGTACGAAATTACAAACGCCTGCAGACCGGCCGCCACGAGTTTGGTGAAAGTGTCCAGTTTGTGCTGGAATAGCCCGGCGTTAAATCTGGGTGATATTGCCGAAAGGATTATCAACTTCGAGGTTGACCACAACGGTTTCTTCCAGTGGAATCTCGTTTGCCTCGATATGCGGCAGTAACTGCTCGCTAATTTGTGCAATCATCAACATGCCCTTTCTATTGGGGTCTTTATCTTCCAGTACACCGATTTCGCCTTTCAGATATAGAATGAATTCGTGAAAAGCTTCCGACTGTTGCGCCTGGTTCATGCTGCGGAATTCGTCGGTAAAATCCAGGTGCAGTTCGCGTGAACCCTGGTCGTTATCGATTACCTCGATCTTAAGTGGGCCTTCTATTATCATGTGATGCTCTTTTTACTGTCTGTTTTTCTTGATCAGGTCGTAGGCTTTCTGTATCTGCTGAGTTTTTTCTGTGGCAAGTTTCAGCATTTCTTCAGGCAGGCCCTTCGCCACCAGTTTATCAGGATGATGCTGGTTCATTAAGCGTCGATAAGACTTCTTGATTTTGTCATAGCTGTCCGATTCGGATACACCAAGCAGTGCATAGGCTTCCTTGAGTGCGGATTTTCCGCTTTTCTGCTGGCCGCCTGCATAATGAAAAAACTGCTCAACATGCTGATGCGAAAATCCCAGCACGTCGGCAATATAGTACAGCAGATTTTTTTCTGCGGCATGTATGTTCTTGTCTGCGAGCACGGTGGCAATCTGAATTTCGATGAACATCTGCATCAGGTTACGGCGGCGATGGCATTCATGCTTGAATTGCGTGAGTACCTCGTCAAGCGGAAAATCGGCCTGCTTGCCTTCATTGAATAATTTCATAGCCGCTTCGCGTTGTGCAGCATCAAGCTGCATCTGCGCCATGATATTCCTGGCGGAAGCAATTTCATCATTGGTAACCTGGCCGTCTGCCTTGGCAACATGGCCCATGACTGAAAAAGTCGCGGTGAAAAATGCGGCCTGCACACGCTCGGTGTCGCCCGGGGTAAAACCCTGTTGCTCATTGAGCTTCAGCCCGGAATCAAAATTACGCCCCAGCGCCGCACCCAGCAGGGCACCGAGCGGTCCGCCGAACATATAACCGAGGGTGCCGCCCAGTAGTGTCCCCCACCAGGCCATCAGGTGATCACATGTAGATAGTTGTTCATGCCGCGAATTTTACATGTTATGCAGCATGCGCGCAGAATTGTGACTGCTTACCGCGAGAAAAATTGATTCAGGCCTGATTTTGCAGTTGCTGAATAATTTTGCGCAAAGCCTGCATACGTTGCTCGAGATTCGTGGTTTCGAGCATGGACTGCTTGACCTGGCTGGAGACCGGCAGCAGGTAGGCCAGCTTATTACTGACATCCAGGCAACTGGAATAGTCGAGCCGCAAACCCTGCGCGACCACAAACGGGTGTTGCTGGAGGTGTTTCAGAGTGTCAACCAGGTCGGAATATTCATCGAGGAGATTTTGATTGTTGAAATCGCTGTCCTCAGGCAAATCGCAGCTGGCTGCCATCAGCAGGCCATCATGCTGTGCGCAGGGTGCAGTGACCTGGACCCGGTGCCTTGCCGCGATGGTAATTCCCAGCAGGCCATTGGGTAGCGTCTCCCAGTCGATAATTTCCACAAAACAACCGATGTTATAAACATCCGGGGCATCACCGACCTCCTTGCCGGCGCTGATGAGTACAACGGCAAATCCCTGCTGGTCCTGGATGGCGTTTTTGACCAGGCGCAAATAGCGCTGCTCAAAAATTTGCAGGGGCAAAATACAGCCGGGGAAAAGTACTGTGTGTAACGGAAATAATGCAATACGCTGCTGTGACGGGTCTGTAGTCAAACTTCAACCTGGTGCGCAAGAATTTTTCGGCGGTAGTCCTGCGCTTTTTTCATGTCGCCGGTTTTTGCCATGTAATTTACAATATGCTTGCAGCAATCAGCAGTCAACTCATTTGCCATGTCCATGGCCATGTGTAGCGCATCAACGCCCTTTTGATTGTCCGCAGCCAGCAACAATCGGCCGACTTCGTAGCAAACATGTGCGTCCAGTGAATTGGTCTTGAGGATTTCCATGTAGAGTGGCAGGGCTTTGTCCGGGGCTATGTATTTTTCAATCAATAGCAGGTACTCACGCGCTTCTGTATTTGACAACAGCGCCTGTGCCGCCTGGTCGCGCAAAATTTTCAGTCGATTCTTTTCTTCGACACCGCGCTTGTAACGCATCGCCCAGGTGGTTTTGTTTTTCAGGTACCAGACGTTGTCGAGCTGTTTCTGAATATCCCTGAATGCATCGCCAAGAAAATGATTGGCGGCATTTTCAGTCTTGCGTTCGGGCATTACAAAATCTTCATAGCCAGTTTCCAGCAGGCGTTCGCGCAGGTTGGGCAGCTCACTATCGAGTTGCGCCGGTTGTGCTGCTTCTGCCTCGAAGTAAACCTGGGCAGTCGCTTCGTTGAGCGCTGCACTGAGCAATTTATCCATAGAGCTGTATGGCATGTAGGGCGGCCTGGGTTCTAAAAATGCCTTGCTGTTAAGCACGGGCCAGAATTGCTCATCGAGGAAGCGGCGTTTGACTGCAAATGTTGCAATGACTTCTGCTGCGTTGGCTGAAGTCGTGATATCAAGCATGCATGCATCCTTGATAAAAGCTTCATTGCGAATCGCCGGGTAAGCCGTATTTGTAAACAGGGCAGCGAATGGCGTAAAAAATAATCGCAATAGTATTGTTCCGGGATTCCAGGCATCCGAATACAAGGCTGCGTATTGCCGCCATACCGATGCCAGGTAGGGGATGCGTCGTTGATAGCTGCGCCGGGTAAGCGCGAGATGACCGATTTCACGCGCGAGTAATAGTTTTAAGTGTAACGGTGACATGCATGACATCACTGGCAGACCAATCAGCAGTGTATTGGTGAAGCGTGACGGGAAACCAGTATGGGGCATGCGGATAATTTCAATGCCGAACCGCGTTGTTAACTTGACGTGGTGCAGCGTGGGTGAATTGTATGTAGTACAGAGCTCGTCGATACGCGCACGCAAGACTGGAAAATCCGTGCGCTTGAGGGGCCGGCCAGGCGGAAGCTCGGGTTTGACCTTCAGGATATAGTAGCTTTGCAAAGCCGCGAGTAAACAGGTGAGCACCAGGGCTGCGGCGAGCAGGCCATCGTGCATTTGCCAGTTTAATGGCGAGTTCTGCCAGATGATGAAGCCGAGGAAGGCCAGTGAAAAAACAGCCAGTGCCGGGAACATCAGCAAAAAGCCATAGCCGCTGATAACCAGCAGATGCAAATAGCCTGCATACAGCGGCGGCATGGATTCAGAAAGCGCCTGCATGCGCTGACACCAGATTCGTTTGAAATAAGTCATGCCTGAAAATTGTTTCCCTGTGCAGCTGTAATCATGATCGAGTCATAACAAGATGAAGTGTACTGGCAATGCCCCCGGGATGCCGGGAGATAGCGCACATTTCTCGTAATCGTAGTTAATGTGTACTTAGTATAGTATTGATATACAGAGGTTTTTATCAATGTATCGGGAAATATCAACAATTGAGCGGGACTATCAGCACGCCGTGGTCAGAGATCTGGCGTGGGCGATCGCCAGTCCTCCATTGATGCAGCCAGCCGGGGGTGCCTGCCAGTGGTTCAGTCACGAGTGGTATTTACAGCGCTATAGCAGTGCACAGGAATGGCTAAAGAAACTCGACCAGGATCCGACATCATTAGTAGAGCAGCTGCAAGCGCAGAAGGACCGGCGACTGGGTAACTATTTTGAAACCCTGCTGGCGTACTGGCTGAGCGCAGATCCGCAATATGATCTGATTGAGCGCAATTTGCCGATCCGCGATGCCGGCAATACGCTGGGTGAGCTGGACTTTATAGTGCGGGATAAGCGCAGCGGCCAGAATTACCACTGGGAAGTCGCCGTCAAGTTCTACCTGGGCGTGGGCGATACCCGGCAGAGGAATAACTGGCACGGCCCGGGCAAACGCGACCGGCTGGATATCAAGCTGGATCATTTGCAGAACAGGCAGTCACAGATATGCAGTTTGCCGCAGACTCAGAAAGTTCTGCAACAACGTGATATCGATATTGCAGGAAGCGCGGTGATATTAAAGGGTAGATTATTTTATCCTTACCCGAATGATGGAGCGCACCCCGCGGGTGCGAACAGGCATCACCTGAGAAGCCACTGGTATCGGCTGAAAGATTTAGTAGCATCTGCTGCACAGGAAGACCGCTTCCGGCCATTGCTGAATGCCGGCTGGATGGCGGACCACGGAACAGTGAATGCTGCAGATTATAAACTGGCGGAATTACTGTCAGAGATACAACAGGAAAAGCTGCGCTTGCCGCTATACCTGGTAAGCATTAGACGCCATGAGATGCATCGGCTTTTCCTGGTGCCGGATGACTGGGACAGCCAGTTGTCAGAATGATGAACGATAGAAATTTCAACAGGGTTTGGATATGAATATGAACAATCAGCCTGCTAGTTACGGACTCGATAAGGACCAGATAGCTGACTTACTTGCTCGCTATAAAATAACGCCTACGCGTCAGCGCGTCGAGATTGCCGAGTTTATGTTTCGTATGCCGCAGCATTTGTCGGCAGAGAAAATTCTCGAAGGCGTGAATCACGATACGCACCGGGTATCACGGGCAACGGTATATAACACCATGGGGCTGTTCACCAGTAAAGGCCTGGTGCGCGAAGTGCTGATAGATCGTGAACGACTGTTTTACGATTCAAATAACAGCACGCATCATCATATCTATGATATCGACACCGGTGATTTACATGATGTTCAGGGTGACGCGATTAATATCAGCTTGCTGACTGGATTGTCACAAGACGTCGACATTGTCGATACCGATGTTATTATCCGGGTCTCGCGACGATAAGTTAAATAATTTGATATAAAAAAAGCCCGCTTAGCGGGCTTTTTTTATATGCGCATAAGATCAGTATTAATCGAGGTCTTTGACCAGCGACGATCGAACGTTGTCAGCAAGTTTCACGGTGTAACTATACTTGTCGTGTTCAACACCTGCGTGGATACTAATGCCCTGTTTGGCTGCAGCAGCCATGTCAGCATCAAGTTCAAAGCGTAAAAAATGCACCGCTGAGGTTTTATCCGCATTGTCGCGTGATATATCTTCATCAGCGATGGCGAATGCCTTGTCGAAACCCTCAACCTGCATGTAGATCTTGTCCTCAATACCAATCAGTTTACCCAGCATATTCTTGCGTTCATCCAGGTCTTCATACTGAATCATCATGGTGGCTTTCCAGTTGCTGCCATCGGGTATTAACGGGTTGTATGCGTCGAGCTCTTCTTCGATGCCGGCAGCCTCAAATATTTTTTCGGCCTTTAGCATTTCCTGTACCTGGTATTGCATGATGAGCTGATCTTCGAAGAGCAATAACAGGTGCTCGCCTAGCAAGACGCGCCTGTTCTCCTTGTGCGCAATAATTTTTTTACGAAACTCACTGCGTATTTCGGAATACTTTTCAAGTGAATAAAGATCGGAGCGTTTGAGTTTTGCCATAACAGTTTTCTCAGAGTGCGTAGGCTTTCCGTAGCAGGCTAATCGGGTGCACCGGTTTGCTGTTATCGGCGAGGCCGGCTTCAATGTGATGCGCGGCCATGGCGCAATCGCTGGTGTAATAATCAGGGCTGGCCTGTTTTACCTTATTGACCACGGGCCGGCAGATCTTCATTGCCATATCGTGAAATTCAGATTTGATGGTATAGGTGCCATCGTGGCCCGAGCAGCGTTCAATCGGCAGCACTTCGGTATCGGGAATCAGCGCGAGTGTGTCGCGGGTTTTCAGGCCGATGTTCTGCACCCGCAAATGGCAGGCTACATGGTACGAAATCTTGCCCAGTGGCTGTTTGAAATCTGTATTCAGTTTGCCTTCTTTGTGTCGCAGCATGAGATATTCGAACGGATCGAACATGGCGTTCTGAACCTTGATGACATCGGCTTCATCAGGGAACATTAATGGCAGTTCCTGTTTGAACATCAAGGTGCATGAAGGTACCGGGGTGACTATGTCCCAGCCGTCATCCACCAGCGCGGCAAGTATGGCAATGTTGTTCTGCTTTGCACGGGTGACTGCTTCGAGATCGCCGAGTTCGAACTTGGGCATGCCGCAGCATTGCGTGTCCTGTGCAAGTACAACCGGAATATTGTTATGTTCGAACACTTTGATCAGGTCTTCACCGATTTCCGGTTCGTTATAATTGCCATAGCATGTGGCGAACAAGGCGACTTTGCCGGTGGTGGTTTGCGTGGTAACCGCTTCGACGTTGGCCGGTGTGTGTTTTCGCGTGCGTTTTTCAAGCGTGCTTGAATGATATTTGGGTAATAGTGCATCCTGGTGTATGCCCAGCGTGGTATCAAGCAGTTTGCGGGTAACAGCAATGGAATTTACCGCGTTAACCGTTTGCGTGATCACCGGGATGCTGGCGAACTTGCCGATCATGTCGGTGGATGTAATCAGCCTGTCGCGTGTTTTGATATCGCCTTTTTTAAACTTGATGGCCTTGGCGCGCAACATCAGGTGCGGGAAATCCACGTTCCATTCGTGAGGTGGCACGTAGGGGCACTTGGTCATGTAACACAGGTCGCACAGGTAGCAGTGATCGACCACTTTCCAGTAATCGCGTTTGGCGACACCATCAACTTCGAAAGTGGATGATTCATCCACCAGGTCGAACAGGGTGGGAAACGAGCCGCACAGGCTGACGCAGCGTCGGCAACCGTGGCAAATATCAAACACACGTTCGAGTTCTTCGAACAGGGTTTCTTCATTCCAGAATTCTGTTTTCTCGTGCCCGAGCGGGTGCCGGGTGGGCGCTTCAAGATTACCTTCTCTCATACGTATTTGCCGTGTTCTATAAACCGGAGAAAACAGGGCCGGTAAAGTACCGGCCCTGAATGTGTTACCTGGATGTGTGAATTAACCGTCGAGGTTATCCAGTGCTTTCTGGAAGCGATTGGCGTGTGAACGCTCGGCCTTGGCCAGGGTTTCAAACCAGTCAGCGATTTCATCAAAGCCTTCGGTGCGTGCAGTCTTGGCCATGCCCGGGTACATGTCAGTGTACTCGTGGGTTTCACCGGCGATGGCAGATTTCAGGTTGTCAGCAGTGGCGCCAATGGGCAGGCCGGTAGCCGGGTCACCTGATTCTTCGAGGTATTCGAGGTGGCCGTGGGCATGGCCGGTTTCGCCTTCAGCGGTTGAGCGGAATACTGCAGATACATCGTTGTAACCTTCAACATCGGCTTTTGCTGCGAAATACAGGTAACGGCGGTTTGCCTGGGATTCGCCTGCAAAAGCGTCTTTCAGGCTTTGTTCAGTTTTGCTGCCTTTAAGGCTCATGGTGTCTCTCCTGATTGTTATAAGAATCTAATTTGGTGGACGCAGAGTCTACACCATCTCGACTTGGACATAGTCTATTATGGCGGTTTTCTGACTGTCAACAATGGATTGATTTTATAAAACTCAGCGCGCTTTTGCGACCAGTCGAAACCCCAGAACCGAGTACGCCACGCCTGGCAAATCAGCCGCACGGTAAGCAGAACGGACCATGTGCGGTGTGCAATGGTACGAACCGCCGCGGCGGACTTTTTTGGTGCCCGTTACCGGGCCCTGTGGATTGAGTTGTTCACTGGATGCATAACTTTGCGGATGATACCAGTCAGCCACCCACTCCCAGGCATTGCCAAACATGTCGTAGAGACCAAATGCATTGGCATCGAGTTGCGCTACGGCTTGTACTTCGTCATTTGAATTGTGCAGATACCACGCGTGTTCGTCCATTTCGAGCAGGCTGAACGGCCGCAGATCGTTATTGCCGGCACGCGCGGCATATTCCCATTCGGCTTCGGTCGGCAGTCGATAATAATACTGGCTGGATATAGAATTGAGTTTATCAATGAATTGCTGTGCATCCTCCCAGCTGACTGACACTGCCGGCAGTTGTTGCCAGTGTTTATGTTGCCAGTGGCTGTCGGGCCCGGGGCGGGTTTTCATCAGCTGGTACCAGGCCTGCTGCGTGACCTCGGTAGTCGAAAGCATAAAATCACGATCAAACACTATAGTATGTGCAGGCGTTTCATCGGCGACCAGTTTCGCATCAGGTTTTGGCATTTCGACAATCGCCGTTTTTAGAACTGTTTCCGGCGTGCCCATAACGAAGCTGCCCGCGGGAATACTGACATAATCCAGTCCGCTGGTGTCATCGTGGAATGCGCCCGACCCCACGGCTGACACGGCAGCTGATATCGGGCTGAGAACAGCCAGCAGTATCAGCCTGACCATACCTGGCCTTAATCTGAATATGGTTTTCATGCAGCTCATGACTTTGTGTGACAGGCGCAATATGCCGGGGTTCTATGATGCAGGGTTTTCCTTGTGTCACAAAGCAGTTAATCTGCTGATTCGTAAAACTGGAGAAATGAATGTCTCGTGAAGTGGATGTAGCCATTATCGGTGCCGGCAGTGCGGGCCTGTTTGCGCTTTCGCAGGTGCGCAGAAAAACCAGCAATTTTGTACTGATTGACGGAGGCGAACTCGGCACGACCTGCGCGCGCGTGGGCTGCATGCCATCAAAAGTCATGATCCAGGTGGCAGAAGATTTTCACCGCCGAAAAATATTTGATCGCGAAGGTATTGAAGGTGCTGACGAATTAACCCTGGATGCAGAAGCCGCACTCGAACATGTGCAGGACCTGCGTGATGTGTTTGTCGACAAAACCCTGCAGGTGACGGATTCGCTGGAAGAAAACCAGTTTATCGAGGGCTATGCAAAATTCATCAATGCAACCACGCTCGAAGTCAACGGCGAACAGATTCATGCCGGTCACATTATTATTGCCAGCGGGACCACACCAATTGTGCCGCAGGCATGGCAGGATTTTGCTGACGACGTTTTAACCACCGATACAATTTTTGAACTCGAAAGTTTACCGACGTCGGTCGCGGTCATCGGGCTGGGTGCCATCGGGCTCGAACTTGGCCAGGCATTGCATCACATGGGTGTGGCGGTGACGGCGATAGACCAGTTAAAGAGCATTGCCCGTCTGCAGGATGCGGCGGTGAATCAGCAGGCCATCGATATTATCGGTAAGGGCATGCCGTTATGGCTGGGCGAGCCAGCCAGTGCGCGCAAAGTTGACGGCGGCATAGAAGTCAGCTGCGGTGACAAAACAGTCGTGGTCGAAAAAATACTCGCCAGTCTCGGGCGCAGGCCAAACCTGGATAATATCGGGCTGGAAAATCTCGATGTGACGTTAAACGACGCAGGTGTGCCACAGTACAATCCGTTGACCATGCAGCTGGGTGATCTGCCGGTATTTATTGCGGGCGATGTCAACCTGGATCGGGCGGTGTTGCACGAAGCCGGACACGAAGGCCGGGTTGCGGGGTATAACGCGGTGCATCAACCGGTGGTGGCGTTTAAACGCAAAACACCGCTGGCGATTACTTTTTGTGATCCGAATATCGCTACCGTCGGGCTGCAGCTCGACCAGCTCGATGCAAACAAAATTGCGATTGGTGAAATCCAGTTCGGCCCGGTCGGGCGCGCGTTGATTCTTGCCAGGAACCGCGGCGTACTAAGACTCTATGCGAATAAAACTGACGGCCTGTTGCTCGGCGCTGCGATGGTGTGTGTCAAGGGTGAAAACCTGGCCCACCTGATCGCGTGGTCGATACAGCAGGGGCTGACAGTTTTTGATTTGCTCAGAATGCCGTTCTATCACCCGGTGATAGAAGAAGCCTTGCAGGCGGCCTTATACGATGTATTGCCGCAGCTTGATACCAAACACGAAGTGGTAGAGCTGGAAGAAGTTTAACCCTGTTTGCGTTTGCGGCCGACGGCGCCGAGCAGGCCGAGGCCGGATACAAACAGAAGCGCAGGCAGGGGCAGGGGTACTGCGCGCATCGCCTGTGTATGAAAACCGCCGATCAGCGAGAGCGCTGGTCGCGACGGATCACCGAAGAAAACTCTGAATTCTTCAAGCGCAGCCTGGCTGTTTACCAGGCCAAAGTCATCAAGTTCGATCAACGCAACGGTCAGATTTCGAGTTGCAAAAGGATCAGTTACTGTCCAGGGTATGGGCGTAGTCTGGGGACTATAACTATTGGTAATGCCGTTAATCTGGATGCTAAAGGTATCATTGTCGCCAAAGAAAAACAGCGCAAGGTCATCACCCAGGCCGTTGTATACCGCATTGGTACCGGTAAAGCCCATATCCAGATAAGCAGCAGGATCAACACTGAGCACGTAAGTTGCCGGATCGGAATCGGTAAGATCTGATCTGATCTGGGTCAGATCGATAACATCAGTTGTAACGACGGAATTATAATTCAGGAAGTTGCCATTGGCCGCTGAAACATTATTGAGTAAAGCTGCCAGCTCCACGCCACCCACAGATATTGCCTGCGCCGTCGATGACAACATGGCCACTAGAATTCCAGAAATAATGTTCAGCTGTTTCATACGCAATACGCTCGATTAAAAACGGTCGCCTGGGCCACCTGGTGGTGCTGTGCCCGGGCCGTTTGTTAAGGGAACCACCGGTGGTGCGGGTGTGGGTCCCATGGTGCTCTCTGCCAGCGTTCTTGTGCTGGCTGAATATACGCGGTTGTCACTGGGTCTGAAGCGCACACTGGCTGGGCGATTACTCAGTGCCCGGTTGGGCAGTGCAATCGGCCCGCCTGCGGCAGGTTCCAGTCCGAGTTCCCACGAGCCCCAGTTGTAAACTGAATCAGCTTTTCCAGCCAGGGTCTGCTCATTATCACTTGCTGCAGAAACGCCGGCCGAAGCGGCGAACATGACTGTTAGTGCAAGCACGTAAGCACTGCGAATTGTTTTGTGTAACTGTTTTGAGTCGTTAGTACAGTTCATAATCATTTTTGGTACATTTAGGTTTACTGAGTTTATATACATGTTTTGTGCCAACCCCGTTCTTGTTATTGTAATTCAACGAGTTAGCTAGAGCCAGTTGTCTGATTATACAATATCAGCTGCGAGCTGACAGATTATTGGCCATAACTGTAAGATTTTTCATTCTCTAATATTATTAAATACTAAATATCTACGGATTTTTCAGCCTGTCCAGCAGGCTCAATACTATCGAATGCTGGCCGGGCGTATTGTGACTGAGTTCAAAAATAATTAAATATCAGTAAGTTGTGGCTATTAAGGCAGTGCGGTCTGGCAACAGGCTGGTGCCCTGTGACAACTGCCAGGCGTTAAGCGAGGGCTGTATATCGATTTGTAATGATTACCGACACCTGTCGGATAATTATACATTTGGAGTCTAGAATGGCTGTTTTTTGTACAATTTTCTAAAATTGGTCATATTTTAAACAATATTGGCGTCGAAAATATTTCCACAATTATTGAAAGTAACGCGACAGGCTGGTGCTGAACAAATTTCTGTCGTATTCGTATTCAGCCGCATTTGAATTGTTGCTGGTGGCCGAAAATTCTAAATTGAACGTCCAGTTTTTAAGCACGCCTTGCTGAAAATCGCGGTTATAGCCGAGCGCGTAGAGGATTTCGGTTTCGTCCCGCTGAATACTGACGATCGGGTCGAGCCCCTCATAGTCATATGCATGCCGGTTGACACGCAGATAAATGCACTGCCTGCTCAGAGAGTGCGGTGAAGCCGCTGAAATAAAGCTCGGTATCATCATAGGCATAGCCTGTGTCCCGGGCGTCGTTCTGCCTGAGCCTGAAGCCTGCTTCCAGTCCGGTGTGATTGGCATTGACCAGGGTGTTATATCCGGCGCCGATCATGGTTTCGTTGCCATCGCGACCCAGGTCAGTGAGCTTGTCATAACTATGGTGGGTGTAGGCGCTTTCGATAGTCAGGTTGCGGTAATGCCCGAAATCAAATGTAATCGCCGGGTTGATCGAGCTGAAAAGTGCCAGTGTGCTGCCACCCAGCAAAAGCTGGTCAGCCCTCAGGCTCACACTGGCGCGCCACCTGCCGGGTGCGATGAACGCCGGGCCGGTGCTCAGGCTGAGCACAGTGTAATCATAGTCGCTGGTTTTGGAATACAGGTTGCTCGCCAGGCCGAGCTGGCTTTGCCATTCGAAATAGGTGGCGGCGCCCTGGACATTCAGCGGGGATTTAAGATTGTAGCGGTGTGAGGCACTGAGATTGATATCGACGCCAGTAGACGAAATTTTATCAGCCGTACTTATTCCAGCGATGGTTGATAGTCCGGCACCCGGTGTGGCGTTGATATTGGAATTGTGTAGCAGGCCGGCCTTGGTGTAGTACGAGAAGCTGTGTCTTGCTGCGGGCTCGAGTTCGTCACTGGTCAACTGGCCAAGGTAGGCAAGAATCGAAAGTTTGACATTTTCCGGGGTCGACGGATCATCGAGCACCAGTTTGAATTCATGCAGTGCATCTTCGTAACGGGTTGCCTGGTGATAGGCCACGGCAAGTTCCAGGCGAACACGATTCAGTGTTGGCTGGTTGCTTAGAATGGTTTCAAACAGTTCGATGGCTTCGAAAGTTTTACCGGATTCACGGGTGAGAATCGCGCGATCGAACATCGACTGTAAGTCTTCAGCACTCAATTCGGCATGAAGCTGGCCGGAAAATAAAATCCCGCCAAGGCCAATTGTGCAGATAATGGCATTTATGTTCACAATATTTTACTAGCTGCATCCAGTAATCAAGTTGCGTATTATACCTGCCAATGCGAAAAAATATGCAGCTATTCATGGGCCGGGTGCTAATCCTGATGATATCGGCAATGACAACGGCCAATGCCGCCGGTCATCTGTTCGGTTACCAGGAAATAAACAAGAATGATCTTGGGCTGTTTCCCCAGTGGTTATCTGTGCTGGAACGCCATATTCTGGAAACCACGCCGCAGGGCGGCTGTGACTCATCACAATTCAATCAATGCCATTTGCAACAATGGCGGGCATTTCTTGCCGAGATAGCCTCATTGCCGTCTGCAGAAAAAATAAGGCGCGTGAATATATATGCCAATGAGAAAACCTACGTGCTCGATATAGAAAATTATGGCATGGTGGATTACTGGGCAACACCGATGGAGTTTCTGCAGCACAACGGTGATTGTGAAGATTATGCCATTATAAAAATGCTATCACTCAAGCAGCTGGGGTATGCAGTGGAGGATATGCGTGTTGTGGTGGTTCAGGATACAAACCTGAGAATTCCACATGCGGTCATGGCGCTTAACCAGAATGATGATATTTTGATACTCGATAACCAGATTAAACAGGTGATATCACACAAAAATATTTTTCATTATGTGCCGGTGTATTCTGTTAATGAAAAAAACTGGTGGATGCATCTGCCCAACTAAATGACAAAAGGTAAAGCTGTGAAAGAAAATCGCCCGGTCATTATTGCATTTATTTTATTGCTGGCATTTATGGCGCTGGGGATGTGGCTGGGCAACGAATACGTTGCACGCGAGCGCCAGCGTGATATGCAGAACTGGGAAGGCAGGCTTGCAGTGATTGCAGAGTCGCAAAAGCGCGCGGTTGAATCCTGGTTGAAGTCACAAACATCAAACCTGCAGGAGCTGGCCGACAACCCGTTGCTGCAAATACTGTTAAGTATGCGACAGGGCGCGACAGATGAATCGAGTGAAGCGCAGCGCGGCCAGTTGAGCCATCTGAAAAACCTGATTGTCGCCACCGCCAACCGCGCCGGTGTTTTTTCCAGTGCACAGGCAATCAATGCTAATCAGCAAACACAGTTGAATGAAGGTGTCGGCGTGACTGACGGCGATGGCAAGCTGCTGCTTTCAACACAACAGTTTCCAGCCACTGATGAAAACATTCGCAAAGCCGTGCAGCTGGCAAAAAACAAACAGCGTGCCGTGGTCTACGGGATTTACCGCAATGAAAGCCAGCAGGCGCGTTTGTTGCTTGCCGTGCCGGTAAGCGCGGTACAGGCCGGGCCGGGTGCCACTGAGTATCCGGGCGCAGTTGTTGCGGTAATCAACCTGAAAAATAATTTATATGAAATTCTTAGCCAGCACTGGTTGACGACTGAATCAGATGAGTCGTTACTGGTAACGGGTGATGAATTCAGTACCTGGTATCTCAGCCCGCTGGCTGAAAAGTTCGAAATATTTCACACCGTGGCGAGATCAAACCTGGCACAGGCAGTTAATTTTGCACGTGATCGCACGGGTGATTTTGCACTGAAAACAGATTATCGCGGCAAACAGGTGCTGGTGACCGCGCGAACCATTCCGGGTACTGACTGGGTGCTGATGCAAAAAATTGATGCCAGCGAAGCCTTGCGTGAATCTCATGCTCACCAGGAATTTATTCTCACCGTCTTTATGCTGGCAGTGTTTATTCTCGCGGTTTCCTTTGTTGCAATATGGCGGCATGCAACCAGCGTCAGGCTGCAGAAAACAACCGACAGGCTGACGGCGAGAACCGCGCTATTGAATTCGGTCGGTAATAATATCAGCGACCATATCTTCCTGCTGGATAAACAGGACAATATAATTTTTGCAAATGCCACCCTGTCGCATGCCGTCGGCACGACGGTGGAAGATATCCGTGGCCGCTCCCTGTATCACCTGTTCAGTGCTGACACCAGTCGTCGTCTACTCGAGGTGCGTGAATCGGCACATGAAGGCGTAGAAAACAATCGTGTCATGGAAATTGATATAGCCGGCGTTATTTACTTCTATCACGTGTCGGTTGCATCGATGCAGGAAGGCGATTATCGCGGCTCGGTGCTGTACGTGCTGCATGACATTACCGCACTCAAGCAAACACAGGAAAGGCACAATCGATTGCTCGAAGGTATTATTGCAACCCTGGTGCACGCCGTCGATTTGCATGATCCCTACTGTGCCAATCATTCGGAACGTACGCGCGAAGTTGCGGTTGCTATAGCGGAAGCGATTGGCCTGGAGCCGGAAAGCACAGATACACTGGCGATGGCCGCGCTGCTGGCAAACCTGGGCAAGCTCAATTTACCGCGTGAGTTGCTCACCAAAATGCAGCCCCTGACCAGTGAAGAACAGCTGCGCATGCACGGCAGTGTGCAGGACACGATTGATATTCTCAAAGACCTTGAATTCGATGGCCCGGTAATCGACATTATCAGCCAGAAAAATGAATTTCTCGATGGCAGTGGTTATCCTGCAGGCTTGAAAGGCGATGCAATCCTGACAGAGTCAAGAATACTGTCAGTAGCCAATGCATTCGTCGCCATGTCGAGTGCGCGTGCATATCGGCAGGGTAAACCCGTCAGAGACGTGCTGGACACGTTGCTTGCACAGGCTGATCAACGTTACGACAGGCAGGTGATAGCAGCACTGTTTCATGTTGCAGAAAATCGTGCCGACTGGAGCCGCTGGCAGCTTGCCACCCAGGATTAAAACACGTGACAATTGAACACACTGTTGCAGCATTCGTGATTTTACTAGTGCTGGCAACAGTGTCATGGCCGCTTTCACGCGCCACGCGTATGCCGTATGCCAGCATGCTGGTGCTGGTTGGATTTATAGCTTCGGAACTGGTGGTATTCGCTGGTTACGATACCGGGATTCGCGCAGACAATTATCAATCCCTGGTCTTTAATGTGTTCATACCCGTGCTGGTATTTGGCGCGGCATTTAATATCGAAAAATCAGTCTTACGCGAAAACCTTTTATCGATAATATTCCTTGCTGTCGCAGGAATGTTGCTGACCTGTTTTCTGACCGCGAGTGTTCTGTTTTACGGTATTGCGCACGATAGCGGCTTTCCCTGGAGTGCCGCGTTATTGACCGGCGCAATCCTCGCGGCAACCGAGCCGACTGCAGTGTTTTCAAGTATCAAAAAACTACAGGCCGGTGCGCGGCTGAAATTGTTACTGGAAGGTGAAAGCCTGTTCAATGATGCCACCGTGATTGTTTTGTTCGGCCTGTTTATGAGTATCGCGCTAGCGGGAGATGAATCACACAGCACTGCTTCGTTGTTATATGAGTTCAGTAAAAATTTTTGCGGCGGGGTAGTGCTTGGTGGATGCATGGGCTATGTTGCTGCAAAAATAAACGACTGGCTCAAGCTCGAATCTGTGGGTGGTATGTTGAGCGTGTTGCTGGCATATGGCGTTTACCAGCTTGCTGAAATACTCCAGGTATCCGGGGTCATGGCAACATTGCTTGCGGGCCTGGTGTTTTCCACGATGTCTCAACAGGCGGCAGAGCATAAAGCAATTTGGCATTTCTGGAATACACTGGTGCAGATAACCAGCGCGATTGTATTTATCATCGTTGGCGCGGTGATTACGCTGAGCATGTTTGAACAACGCTGGCTGGCAATGTTGATAGCCATCGTTGCCATCCTGGTTTCGCGAGTGGTTGCGGTTTAGGCGGCCTGTCATTTTTATCGCTTTTTATGAAGCAGCCGGTAAGCGTGAAACATCAGGCGGTGCTGGTGTGGGGTGGGTTGCGCGGCGCGGTCACGCTGGCGCTGGCGTTGTCATTGCCAACCTCGCTCGATTACTGGTGGACAATTCAGTCAATTGCTTTCGGTGTTGTGGTGTTTACCCTGTTTGTGCAGGCACCGACGTTGCAGTATCTGTTGTCGAAGCTGAAAATAAATTCAGCCGGACAATAGCAGTCGGATTTATGCATATAAAAAACCCGCGGTGCGCGGGTTTTTTATATGCAATGCCTGATAGGTTAGTAGTCGCTTCTACGCGGCGAACTATAACCGCCGCCGGCCATCGAGAACGGCGGTGTGCGACCCACCAGTTCTTCAATCACCTGCAACTCAAGGTCGGTGTGGTTGATGAACGGTGCATCGCGTATGTTACGGCCGGGCTGTTCACTGGACAGAATATAGCGCGGTGCATCGTGATGCTGCGAAGTAATGGTCTCGCGGCTCTGCTGGTCATTGTCTGCAATCAGGTCGACCACGCCGTAACAGGTGCAGATGTATGATTGCTCCGGGTCGGCTTCAACATAAATGCCGGTACCGCGAATACCAATTGTCGCATTCGGGGTGTGCATTTTGTGTGTCGATTTGCCGAAAACGGACAATAGCTTGCCGGTGACAAGGCGCAGTGTGTTGATCACCAGTCCGCCGCCAGACAATTCGAGGCGGCTGTTGCTCCTGAGCACGAAAGCATCTTTGCCGACGGCAAAGATGACATGGCTACGCCGACCAGTGGTGATGATGTCACTGGCTTCTATTTTTGTATCGAGACTGGCCTGGCCACCATTCACCGACACCTGCCCGCTCATGTCGTAAATAGACTTGCCGGGGATAAGTACCTTGGGAACCTTGCCCATGGCCCAGACAGGTTGAATAATTCCGGCGGTGCCTGTGGCAGCGAACAGACCAGCCGTCAGCGCGCGAACCAGTATTTCGCGGCGGGGGTCATCAATTTCTTCTTTTGGTTTCCGTTTCATCATCTATTCTCGTGGCAAGTCAGGCTATATTAAATCCGGCGCGACTCTAACTGTCAATCTAATAAGTATTTAAGCAGGTTTCTGGTTAATTACTGTGAACTGTCCTGCAAAACACTGTTTTTCAAAAAAAGGGCTTGATTATCAAGGTATTTCAGGTGCACACTAGGTGCGTCGTTTCAGTAACACAACCCTAAAATACAAGAAGAAATATGAAAAATCTGAAACGTATTCATTATATAGCTGCGGTTTTCTTCTGCTGTCAGTCATTTACGGTGTTTGCCGGGGATGACACCTTTGTCGAAATTGATGCATCCCTCGGGCTGGATGACAACGTCACCCGCGCTGATGTTGATGCTGATATCGAGTACGACACGTTTGTGTCGGTGGCGGCGAACTTCGGGCACGAAGCCTGGCGTGGTGAAGGTGGGCAGCTGGTACTGAATGCATCAATTGAAACCGAGCAGTTTTTCGATTTTAGTGGACTCACTAATTACTCGGCATCGGCTGCCGCCACCTATACCTTCGGGTTTTCTTCAGAATTTGGTGCGCCCTGGTTTGCGCTGAATGCAAAATACCGCGTGACCGAGTTTGATTCCGAGTTGCGTGACAGTGATTTTGCATTTCTTAATGCCAGCATGGGCAAACGTATTGATGACCGCACGGATATGCGTATCGGTATCGGTGCCCAGAGCCGTGATTCTGATGGACGCGCGTTCGACAATGACAATACCTTCGGCTTTATCAATTTTGATTTTAATGTGGCGCCGAAGCGCACCGTGTATTTCACTTACAGGCTGCAGAAAGGCGATACATTCTCAACTGCGAGTCCTGCCAATATCAGCCTTGCCGTGCTCAATGAAGCCGGCCTCGCCAACGAAGCAGATGATGTGTTTACTGGCAAACGTACTTACCGGCTGGACGCGACCACGCACCTGGTCACCATCGGCTATAACCGCGCGCTGGATCTGGAAAGTGCCTATGATATTTCTGCGCGTTACCTGACATCAGAAACTGATGTGGACCTGGACTACCAGGACCTCATGGTAAGGGTAAGTTATTTCCGGCGCTTCGGCCTGGATCTGTAAGGCCGAGGTTCAGCGTACCAGGCTAATCAGCAGCAGTACAAATCCCACCAGTCCCAGCGCGAGTAGTACCACAGTTCCCCAGTGTTTATCCTGTGCCTGCCGGCTTTTTTCGAGTGATGCGCGCATCCCCGGGTAAAGCAGGTAAATCATCACCAGTGCAGTGATAGCGAGTAATGCCTGTTCCCAAAATTCCATTGAATTGTCTACAGCGTTTTAGTTATTTAATCGACGGGGTGGATCGCCGTGGTTAATCATAGTGATAATGTTTTTCCAGCGGCTCGACGATTTTCCAGTGGCACTTCATGCCTTTGGGAAATATCACCATGTCACCGCTTTCGATCGTCACAGCCTCAGCGTTATTCGGTGTCACCACTGCCTTGCCTTCGACGATGTAGCAGGTTTCAGTTTTGTCATATTCCCATTCAAACTCGGAGATCTCCTTGCTCCACACCGGCCAGTCATCGACATAGAGTACGTCGAGCTTGGCGGGTGAGACATTATGCTCAATGCTGATGTGGTCCATCAGGACGTCCTCTGTTGAAATAATAAACAGATGTTATCAGCGTATGTCCTCAATCGCATGTTTCTTTTCCAGCACTTGCGGTGTGATCACGGCGTAGCCCTGCAGTTGCCAGTGCGCGAGTTCGGTGATAGCGGAGGGGACCACTTCGACGAAGTCATAAAAATCGGTATGCCTGTAGTCATAATCCTGCGCGGCGAGGCCGCAGACTTTAAATTTAACGCCCAGGTCGCTGTAATAACGCATGCGTTCGACCGGCTCGTTGTATTTTTTATTGTTGTTTTTTGCCAGCGTAACGATCTCGGTGCCGTGCACCAGCACGATAATGTCCATCAGTTCGGGCGGCTGCTCGTACGGTGCATCCATCAGGGGGTTCATCAGCGAGCGGATCCAGTATAATGCCGAGCTGATTTTTTCGGGCTCATCGAAGTAAAAGTCGAATAACACTTTCTGTTCGCCATACTCGGTTTGAACCCACTTGCCGCCTTCAGCGGCGTGTGACAGTGACGCTGTCATCAATACCATAATAAGTATGAGTGTTTTCATTTGCATAACCTCTGCGTACGATTGTAATGACACGAACGGGTAACACAATGACAATTCACGAGATGAAACAAACCAGCGAATGGGCGTTCGCGGTCGATTTGCATGATTTCGAACAGCGCGTCATCCAGGCGTCTTACCAGGCGCCCGTGCTGGTCGATCTGTGGGCGGCGTGGTGTTCGCCCTGTATCGTGATCGCGCCGGTATTGATCCGCCTGATCGAAGAACATGCCGGCGAAATTCTGCTCGCCAAGGTCGAGGTGGATGAAGGCGAGAACATGAAGCTGGCCGGGCACTACCGGGTGAAGGGCTTTCCGACGGTGATTCTGTTCGACCAGGGTGAAGAACGCGGCCGCTTCAGTGGCGCCAAACCACTGGGATTTATCCGCGAATTCGTCACCGAGAATCTAAAGCGTTGATGATGTGCGTCATTGAACCGGAGTTATGGCTGTTTTAAAATATCTTGCACTCTTTGAAATCAATTGCTTAATCGGAGAAATACTATGAAAAACCTGATGCGTAGCCTGCTCGCAGTAATGCTGCTGACCATGGCAAGCTCCAGCTTTGCCTGGTTCGGTAATAATAATGGCTGGGGTGGTAATAACTGGAATCCTTATGACGAATGGGATCCACGTTACTGGATGGAAGAAATGGAAGATGTTTTCGATGATGATGATGACTACTATGGTTACGGTGGTCCGTACGGTTATCCGGGTGGTTACGGTGGTTATGGCCCAGGCTACGGTGGTTATGGCCCGGGTTATGGCGGCTATGGTCCCGGCTACGGTTATGGTCCAGGCTACGGCGGCGGTTACGACCCGGGTTATGGTGGTGGCTATGGTCCCGGTTATGGTTATGGCCCATACGGCTACTAAGTAGTAGTATTGCTTCGATAAAAAGCCCTCTTAATGAGGGCTTTTTTTATGCCTGCTGTGGCTGGTAGCTGACTTCTATAATACTAAAAGTGCGTTTTTCGCACCCGCTGTCGGCGGGCAGTTCGAGTTCAAATTCATCATCCAGAGACTTGCCGAGCAGGACTTTTCCCATCGGCGAGTCCATGCTGATATGACCCAGCTTCGGGTCGAGTTCGTCCGGGCCGACAATCCGGTAGAGACATTCATTATCGGCGTCATCGAGCAATTTCACCCAGGCGCCAAAATAGACCTTGCTGGTATTGTCGGGCACGCGATCGACCACTTTCATGCCCTCCAGGCGCTTGCGTAAATGGCGCACGCGGGCGTCGATTTCGCGTAACTCCTTCTTGCGATAGATATATTCGGCATTCTCCGAACGGTCACCCTCGGCCGCCGCCGCCGACAGCGCGCGGGTCACTTCGGGGCGACGTTTTTTCCAGAGGAAATCAAGTTCGTCCTGCAGTCGTGCTTTGCCTTCAGGTGTTATATATTTGGAGCCCGCAGGCTGTGGTGGTCGATAGCGTCCCATGAGTATTTAAGTGTGTGTTGAATCCGGATTTTTGCCAGTGTCCCGACTGGGTGCGATGGGTGGCGCAGGATGCCGATGGCAGCTGGTGGGGGTTTGAACACGAGCCACACCTGGCCGACGCCAGCTGGTATGAAAACGAAGTGGGGCGCCAGTTAAAACTGGGGCGCTCCAGCCCAAATCCCGGCTGGAAGGAGACCCTGAAAAAGATTTAGTCATATAAAACATCAGATTAGACTTGATAGGTGATGTGTTGTTTCAATTATGTGCTATAACTGGTACATTGCGGTTGTCCGTAATATAACAAAAAGCACGGGCTGGCTCTGGATCATTGTCCACAACAGGGGTTCCGCGCCAGTAAAGTGCTCATAATAACTACAAAAATATAATAAAAGAGGCTACGCATGGACAGAAAACTACTCCAACAGGGCGCTAACGCTCGCATCAAGCAAACTCGTCAAGTGGTTGAGATCAAACAGATCAGTGACCATGGCATCGCGCTGATTAAATTCAGAACCGGTGGCCAGTACATTCTGCTTAATGATCGCCTGGAAAGTGTAGAAGATAACCACGCTGAAGTTCAGCACTAGGTTTTCGCTCACCCGGGTATTATCTTCCCCCGGGCGTCTGCCCGGGGGATAAGAAACTTCAATCACCGATTCCTTGACAACACTGCCGTGAGGGAGTGTATTAGACAGTGCGTTGTCAGACCTTTCTGGCTGGCAACAAACAGGGGAGTCGGTCATGACGGATAATAATAAACAACACGATGAGCGCCGCAAGCATTGGTGCGACAGGCGCATTGCACCGGACAGGCGAAATCCGGAACGCCTGTTGCATGGTGCTGATGATTGTCGCACAGGTGAGCCACGCAGGCAGTCGGATGTGTCAGGTGAACTGACTGAAGGTGAAATCTGGTGGAACGCGGACGAGAGTTATCTCGCCTGATCAGGATTATTTGTCGGGCGTTTCTACCCGGCGCCAGTTTTGTTCGTCACGATACACTTCATATTTTACCCAGCGCGCAAATTCAGTCAGTGTAGCAACCCCGGTGGTGCGTCGACCTTCGCCCGCTATGGTTTTGTAGATCAGGCTGCCGTTGTCGGCATCAGTTTGATTCTGCCAGTCAAAAATCTGCCGTACCGACCATTCGTTGCCGAATTTTCCATTACTGTAATAATGTCCGAGTTTCAAATCGGCAGGCTGAAAGCCTCGCTGCACGCTGTGGCTGGTGGCTAATTCATAAATCGTCAGTAGATCATCTTCTGATACATCGATGAACGAATCCATCTGGCTGAGTGCATAAACAAAATCTTCGTGTGCAATGGCGGAGCGCTGGTCAATTTCTTCGCTGCTAATTGCCGGCGGCAGTTTGCGTTTGAAAAATGCTGGATACCGACGCCACGGAAACACTGCATTGAACATAATGCCTGCAGCAAGAATAACCAGGGTATTGAGCAGTACCGGTGTAAGCACATACGCATAGCCAAGTGCGTGCACCGAGCTGCCTCCAATGACTGCCATTAATGCAGTTGCGCCACCCGGCGGGTGGATACAGCGCAGGTAATGCATCAGCCCAACGGCCAGGCCGACAGCAAGCGGTGCGGCGATGAATGTGTTTTCAATCGTCTGCGCACAGGCCACGCCAGCGACTGCAGAAACTACGTGGCCGCCAATCAATGACCAGGGTTGTGCCAGCGGACTATGAGGAACGGCAAATAACAACACCGCAGACGCGCCCATGGAAGCGACAATAAATAGTGCATCAGTGCCAGAAATAAACGCATGACTTGTCAGGTTGACAAGATATATCCCGACAAAAGCCCCAAGCGCCGAAAGCAGGCGTTCAACATGGCTGACATGATTGAAATCAATTCCGAGGATGTGAAGTAGGTGCTTCATTGTGGTGCAAACATTCGCAGTATGCCGGCTGTCTGTCAAGTTGCTCAGCAGGGATGTATGGCTATCTCGAAATGGTTAGCCAGTGCCATGTGTGGTCTGTTATCGACGTTATTATTACGCAACTGATTCAGCATCGAGCGAAAGCAGTGCACCGGCCTTAACCTCGGCTTGTGAATACACGCCACTGTCGAGTATCCAGCCGGTGACGAGCCCGGCAGGCGTAACATCAAAAGCAGGATTGTAAACCGGTGCGTGTTTAGGTGCCCACAGACATTCGCCGAAACTGCCGGTAACACCGCGCACTTCGTTTTCGTTGCGCTGTTCAATTGGTATGGCGTCACCCGATGCACAGTGTGGATCTACTGTTGTGTGTGGTGCCACCACGTAGAACGGCACATTATGATGCTGCGCGAGCACCGCCAGTGAATAGGTGCCGACCTTGTTGGCAAAGTCGCCATTGGCTGCAATCCGGTCAGCGCCGACTACGATCATGTCTACTTCAGATTTCTGCATCAGGCTGGCCGCCATGTTGTCGCAAATGATTTGATAAGGGACGCCTGCATTTTGCATTTCCCACGCGGTCAGGCGCCCGCCCTGTAATAATGGCCGGGTTTCATCGACCCATACTTTTATGCCTTTGTGTTGCCGATGCGCGGTGACAATCACGCCAATCGCGGTACCGATACCTGCAGTCGCAAGGCCGCCGGTGTTGCAGTGGGTGAGAATTCGAGCGCCGGGTTTTACCAGGGCTGCGCCGTGTTGAGACATGGCGTCGCACAGGGCAACGTCTTCGTTAAAAATTGCAACGGCTACGTCAACAATGGCGGCGTTGCCGGCGTCGCAATCAATTAAGGCCTGCAGGCGATCAAGATAATTCATCAGGTTGACCGCGGTGGGGCGTGATGCGCGCAATGCGGCAACTGTTTGCGTTAGCGTGGTTTTATCATCGCCCTGTGCTGCGCGATGTCCGACCCACAAGGTGGCTGCAATGCCCAGCAAGGGTGCGCCGCGTATTGCCAGTCCCTGTATCAGCGCAATTAAATCATGTTCGTTTTCACACCTGTGCCAGAATTCTTCTGCAGGTAAACGCCGTTGGTCGAGTACCCGCAGATCGCCATTTTCATAACGCAGCGCAGTTGAAAATAAATTATCCATCGTGAATGTCATGCTAGTTTTCAAGCAGCGGGAAACGTTTTGCTATGGTATCGCCGGTAAAATTAGCCACCCAGCCCTCGGGATTATTGAACAGGCGGATCGCGGTGAACACCGGGTTGGGTCCCATGTCGAACCAGTGTTTTGTATTTGCAGGCACTGAAACCAGGTCGTCTTTTTCACACAGCAATGCATACACCCTGTCATTGATA
>CAWKAL010000068.1:0-7116 GCA_963847575.1 uncultured Gammaproteobacteria bacterium | reverse complement strand
AACCGGCGGCGTCGGCATTTTCAGATGTGGTGGTTGCGCGTGTCGAATCTATGGAGAAACATCCCGATGCTGACAAGCTGAATGTCTGCCAGGTGAGTGATGGCAAAGATGTACTGCAAATTGTTTGTGGTGCTGCCAACGTGCGTGTCGGTTTGCGTGTGCCGATGGCTAAAATCGGCGCACTGCTTCCAATTCCTGGCAAAGACCCGCTGAAAATAAAAGCCGCAAAATTACGCGGCGTGGCATCATCCGGCATGTTGTGTTCGGAAAAAGAACTCGGCCTGGCAGAGTCGGCTGAAGGTTTGATGGAATTGCCGAGTGATGCCCCGCTCGGCATCACGCTGCGCGATTATCTTGAGCTTGATGACAGCATTATCGAAATTGATCTCACCCCCAACCGCGGTGACTGCCTGGGCATTTCAGGTATTGCGCGTGAACTTGGGGCACTTACCCAATGCGAAGTTGTTGAGCAGAAACATCGGGCAGTTAAGCCGACCGTTAAAGATACCTTTGGTGTCGAGATCAGTGCCGAGATGGCGTGTCCGCATTATGCGGGCAGGGTAATAAATAATATTGATGTTGCCGCGCGCACACCGATGTGGATGATCGAGCGTCTGCGCCGCTCGGGCATTCGCAGCCTGGGTGCGGTAGTCGATATAACCAATTACGTCATGCTTGAGCTCGGCCAGCCGATGCATGCATTCGATCTTGCAACGCTCGATGGCAAAATCACGGTACGCTATGCGCAGCGTGCAGAAAAAATCACCCTGCTCGATGGCAAAACACTCGCGCTTGATGATGAAACCCTGGTGATTGCTGATGATGCGCGAGCACTGGCACTGGCGGGCGTGATGGGCGGTGAAAACTCGGGCGTTTCTGACACCACGCGAAATGTTTTCCTGGAAAGCGCTTTCTTTGTTCCGGAAGTCATTGCGGGCAAGGCGCGCGCGTATGGCCTGCATACTGATTCATCGCACCGCTTTGAGCGCGGTGTCGATCCCGCGCTGCAGGTGTACGCCATCGAACGTGCCACCGAGCTGGTGCTCTCCATTTGTGGCGGCGAAGCCGGGCCTGTTGTCGAGCACAGCACTGCATCCTATGCGCCCGAGCGCCTGCCGATTCATTTGCGTCAGCAACGCATTGGCCGAGTACTGGGTATTTCGCTCGAGGACCAGGACGTTAGCGGCATTCTTGAGCGCCTGGGTATGCAGGTCAAAACCTGCAGCGACGGCTGGCAGGTGAAACCACCCAGTTTCCGGTTTGATATTTCGATCGAAGCAGATCTGCTGGAAGAACTGGTACGCGTGCACGGCTATAACAACATTCCGCGTACGCGTCCGGCCTATCATTCGCGCATGCTTCCAGTGACAGAACGAGTCCAGGGGATGTCAGCAGTTCGCAAGACGCTGGTAGACCGCGGCTATTTTGAGGCGATTACCTACAGTTTTGTCGATCCTGAGTCGCAGCGAGTGCTGGACCCTGAAGCGGTGCCTGCTGTGCTGGCCAACCCGATTTCGTCAGATATGTCGGTCATGCGCACCACGCTCTGGACCGGCCTGTTACAGGCTGTGCGGTACAACCTGAATCGCCAGCAATCGCGGGTCCGGCTGTTTGAAAGCGGGCTGTGTTTTCATCCACAGTCGCAGGGGCTGCCCGAACAGACTGCGCGTATTGCCGGCGTGATCTGCGGTGAGCTGCAGCTTCAGCAATGGGCGGAAGCGTCGCGCGTGGTGGATTTTTACGACATCAAGTCGGATGTCGAGGCACTGCTGGCAGGCCATGCGGGTGAGATAGATTTCAAGCCGGCCGCACACCCGGCGCTGCATCCGGGGCAGAGTGCGCAGATCTCGGCCGATGGCAACGTCATCGGCTGGGCGGGTGCATTGCATCCCTCGGTACAAAAGTCGCTGGATATAGACCCTGCCGTATTCGTCTTCGAGCTTGAACTGGAGGCAGTTATGCGCGCAGATCTGCCAGCGTTCCAGCCGCTATCGCGATACCCGGAAGTGCGCCGTGACCTCGCGCTGGTGGTTGAGCAGCAGGTAGCCGTGGGCGATCTTGTGGCCGCGCTGCGTGGTGCCGCCTCAGGCTTGCTCAGAGATGTACAGGTTTTTGATATTTATAGTGGTAAAGGTGTCGAGCAGGGGCGAAAAAGTGTCGCTTTTGGCTTGATTTTACAGGATTTTTCCCGCACTCTTACCGATCATGAGGTGGAGGCCGAGATAGATAATCTGGTCGCCACACTAAAACAGAATTTTGCTGCTACACTTCGGGAGTAGGAAATGGCACTGACAAAAGCCGACATGGCAGAAAGCTTGTACGAAGAACTGGGCCTGAACAAACGCGAAGCCAAAGAACTGGTTGAGCTGTTTTTCGAAGAAGTCCGGAGTGCGCTGGGAGATGCTTACCACGTAAAACTATCCGGGTTTGGCAACTTTGTTTTGCGAGACAAAACAGAGCGTCCGGGTCGTAATCCCAAGACAGGTGAAGAAATCCCGATATCTGCGCGCCGTGTTGTGACCTTCAGGCCGGGCCAGAAATTGAAGCAACGAGTAGAGGCATATGCTGGAAGCCAGCAATAATAACGAACTTCCGGTTATCCCCGGCAAACGCTATTTCACAATCGGTGAAGTCAGCGAGCTGTGTGGAGTCAAATCGCACGTATTACGTTACTGGGAGCAGGAGTTTTCCCAGCTCAAGCCGGTAAAACGCCGCGGTAATCGCCGTTATTACCAGCGTCACGACGTTATTCTTATCCGCCAGATCCGAAGCCTGCTGTACGACCAGGGCTATACCATTGGTGGTGCCCGTCTCAAGCTTACCGGCGAAGACGCCACCGTCGACAATAACCAGAGCCAGCAGATCATTCGCCAGATGCGCAATGAGCTGGAAGATTTACTCGCCATTCTCAAAAGCTGACCCTGTACGCCGGGCTTCGGCTTTCTAAACCCTGACTGATAGTGTATTCTTGCGCCCCTCGGGACGTAGCGCAGTCTGGTAGCGCACTTGACTGGGGGTCAAGTGGTCGCAGGTTCAAATCCTGTCGTCCCGACCAGACATAAAAAAGCCCCGCATTTCAGGGGCTTTTTTATGTCTGGCTGGTCGGGAAGATCTGTTCTTCAGCACCCTGTTTTTGAGGGTGCGTGCCGGTTCATGAAAAATGGCAGGAAGCCATTTTTAACGGCTGTTTTATAGCCGGCCCGCAGGGCGAAATACATGGATGTATTTTGTAAATCCTGTCGTCAGTAAACAGCTAAAAGCCCCGCATTTCAGGGGCTTTTTTATGTCTGGCTGGTCGGGAAGATCTGTTCTTCAGCACCCTGTTTTTGAGGGTGCGTGCCGGTTCATGAAAAATGGCAGGAAGCCATTTTTAACGGCTGTTTTATAGCCGGCCCGCAGGGCAAAATACATGGATGTATTTTGTAAATCCTGTCGTCAGTAAACAGCTAAAAGCCCCGCATTTCAGGGGCTTTTTTATGTCTGGCTGGTTGGGAAGATCTGTTCTTTAGCACCCTGTTTTTGAGGGTGCGTACCGGTTCATGAATAATGGCAGGAAGCCATTTTTAACGGTGGCGATGTAGAACGCTGTGGTATGGCCGCATTGTCATACCCTGGCAGGAAATCTGTATTGAATCGCTGTGCGATCTAAAATTGCGTTCTGTAGTCACGCAGGCTGCCCGAAGGGCGCAATACATGGATGTATTGCGTAAATCCTGTCGTATGTGCCCAGTTAAAAGCCCCGCATTTCAGGGGCTTTTTTATGTCTGGCTGGTTGGGAAGATCTGTTCTTCAGCACCCTGTTTTGAAGGCTGCGTGCCGGTTCATGAAAAATGGCAGGAAGCCATTTTTAACGGTGGCGATGTAGAACGCTGTGGTATGGCCGCATTGTCATACCCTGGCAGGAAATCTGTATTGAATCGCTGTGCGATCTAAAATTGCGTTCTGTAGTCACGCAGGCTGCCCGAAGGGCGCAATACATGGATGTATTGCGTAAATCCTGTCGTATGTGCCCAGTTAAAAGCCCCGCATTTCAGGGGCTTTTTTATGTCTGGCTGGTTGGGAAGATCTGTTCTTCAGCACCCTGTTTTGAAGGCTGCGTGCCGGTTCATGAAAAATGGCAGGGCTACTTTTTACGGCTGCCATATCAATTCTCTACTCACAAACCATCCATCCTAGCTTATTTTTATGTATCCTAGCGGTTCTATACAAACCGTAGAGATATCATGAAAGAAGCCGCACCCAGTCTTATCAAACTGGAAGATTACGCCCAGCCTGCCTGGTGGATAGAGCAGGTCGATCTGCAGTTCGAACTCAATGAAGACGTCACTCGCGTTGTCTCAGTTTTGACGCTGGTCAGAAACGCGGCGATTGACGGCGAGCATCCACTCGAACTGAATGGTGAGCAACTCGAACTCGGCAGTGTGCATCTTGACGGTGCGGTGCTGAGCGCAGACGATTTCAGGCTTACCGATACCCACCTCTGCGTGTTTACACTACCTGATCGTTGCCAGCTGAGTATCGAAACCTTCATCAAACCACAGGAAAATACTTCACTCGAAGGCCTGTTTAAATCAAGCGGAAATTATTGTACGCAATGCGAAGCAGAAGGGTTTCGCAAGATCACGTATTACCTGGATCGTCCAGATGTGATGGCGAAATTTACTACCACGATTATTGCTGCGCGCGATAAATATCCGGTGCTTTTATCAAACGGCAATGCCGTGGACTCCGGTGAGTATGCAGATGGTCGCCACTGGGCGAAATGGGATGACCCGTTTAAAAAACCCTGCTATTTGTTTGCGCTGGTCGCTGGTGACCTGTCTTATATCGAAGACACGTTTACAACCATGAGTGGCCACAAGGTGCAGCTGCGTATCTATGTGCAGCCGCACAATATCGACCAGTGTGACCATGCAATGACATCGCTGAAAAAGTCCATGCGCTGGGATGAAGAAACCTACGGGCGTGAATACGACCTCGATATTTATAATATCGTTGCAGTCGATGATTTCAATATGGGCGCGATGGAAAACAAGGGGTTGAATGTTTTCAATTCGAAATTCGTACTCGCCAAACAGGACACGGCTACCGATGCTGACTTTATCAATATCGAAGCTGTCATCGCGCACGAATATTTTCATAACTGGAGTGGCAATCGTGTCACCTGCCGCGACTGGTTTCAGCTCACGCTCAAAGAAGGGCTGACTGTTTTTCGTGACCAGCAGTTCACCGCAGACATGAATGCTGCCACGCCCAAGCGTATCGATGATGTCAATATTCTGCGCACAGCACAGTTTGCCGAAGATGCCGGGCCGATGGCGCACCCGATACAGCCGGACTCATATATAGAGATCAATAATTTCTACACGGTAACGGTTTATAACAAGGGTGCAGAAGTGATACGCATGATTCACACCCTGCTAGGCAGTGAAGGCTTTCGTAAAGGCATGGACCTGTATTTTTCACGACATGATGGCTGTGCCGTGACCACAGAGGAATTTGTTGCTGCGATGGAAGATGCCAATGCCGTTGAGCTGCAGCAGTTCAGACGCTGGTATAAGCAGGCGGGGACCCCGACCGTGAAAGTTGATGAAGCCTATGACGAGGCAAGCCAGACATATAGCTTAACCCTGTCCCAGACAACGCCTGATACCCCCGGGCAGGAAAGCAAACAGGCGTTCCTGATACCGGTTCTGGCCGGGCTGATTGACAGGCATGGAAACGATATGGACGTGGTAGTCGAGAACGCCCGGAAAATCGGGCTGAATTATTTGCTGCAACTTGATGCGCCGAGCAAGCAGTTTGAGTTCAAACAGGTCGGTCAAAAACCAGTGTTATCACTGCTGCGTGGTTTTACTGCGCCAGTCAAACTTGATTTTGAACGTGATGATGAAGAACTCGCATTTTGTATGGGCCACGACAGTGATGAATTCAATCGCTGGGAAGCAGGGCAGCAACTTGGTGTGCGGATTATTCGCAGGCAGATTGAGTCGCAGAAGCAGGGCGCGAAGTGGGCATTGTCTGAGGCATATATCGAGGCATGTCGAAAGACGCTCGGCGATAAGGATATTGATAAAGCGCTGGCAGCGCGTGCACTGGCCCTGCCATCGCACGCCTATGTTGCCGAGTCCATGCCGGTCATCGATGTGGATGGTATTCACCAGGCGCGCGAGTTAATCCAGCAGCAACTAGGGGATGCCCTGCGGGACGAGTGGCTGGCAGTGTACCAGGCCAATCACAGTGAGCGCTTTGATCTTTCGCCAGCATCCATGGGTCGCCGGTTTTTGAAGAACCTGGCCTTGTCATACCTGATGTATTCATCAAATCCTGAGCGTGAACACATCGCCCTGCAACAGTATAAAACGGCGAGCAATATGACTGACCAGCTGGCTGCATTCAGGGTACTTGTGCACCATGACGCAGCAGTTGCGTCGGACGTAATTGATGATTTTTACACGCAGTGGAAACACGATCAGCTGGTGATGGATAAATGGTTCACCATCCAGGCGACCGCGCCGGGCGTCGATACGCTGGCGCGGGTTAAAGCCCTGTTTGGGCACGCGGACTTTGACCTGACCAATCCCAACCGTGTCAGGTCATTGCTGGGTGCCTTCTGTTCGATGAACCCGGTCAGATTTCATACTGCGGACGGCGAAGGCTACCGCCTGCTGGGTGAATATGTGGAGAAACTGGGTCAGATTAATCCTCAGATTGCGGCAAGGCTTTCAATCCCGTTAACCCGCTGGAAGCGTTATGATGATACCAGGCGATCGGCCATGCGCGGTGAGCTTGAGCGATTGAAATCGCTGCCGGGGCTGTCGAGTGATGTATTCGAGCTGGTGACTAAAAGCCTGGACCAGTGATACAATCGTCCATGTCAGTATGTGCTTGATATCTAAAAGCAGGTGACACTGGATTTACAAAAATAATAACGATAATTACTGCATTTTGAATGCAGTTATGATGAGCAGAGACTACACTCGATTGTAATGCTAACGCGGGCCACGGGACGGCAACGCCTGATCCGGAGCTGTAGTTCATGACTAATGTTGTATCACTCTTCGATGATGCACAAAAATACGAAGAGCGCCCTATTGTAATTCTTGCCGATGACGA
>CAWKAL010000067.1:0-9067 GCA_963847575.1 uncultured Gammaproteobacteria bacterium | reverse complement strand
CAGGGATGTGCCGCTGGTGGTGTCATGTCTACTGGTGCTGACCCTGCTATTGCAGATCGCCTGGCACAGCCAGCAGGCACCGATCGTGGCCAGCGCGAAAGACCTGCCGAGCCCCTTGTCTGCCCGCACCTACACCATGAGCTCGCTGGGTGAACCGATCGCAACCGCAAAAATATTAAACCTGTGGCTGCAGGCATTCGATAACCAGCCCGGTGTCAGTATTCCATTCAACCAGCTGGATTATGCGCGCATTGCCGAGTGGCTCGATGTGATTCTCGAACTGGATCCCAGCGGGCGCTATCCCATGCTGGTGGCGGCGCGGGTCTACGGCAGCGTCAGTGACGAAGCGCGTAAACGCTACATGATGGATTATATTTTTTACAAATTCAGCGAAAACCCCAATCGCCACTGGCCGTGGCTGGCGCATGCCGTCATCACCGCCAAGCACGAACTCAGGGACATGCCGCTGGCGCTCAAATACGCCAGCGCGCTGGCAGAAAAAGCCACCGGCAAAAACGTGCCCTACTGGGCGCGGGACATGAAAATTATCGTGCTCGAAGACATGGGTGAAGTCGAAGCCGCCCGGGTGCTGGTGGGGGGATTAATCGCCAGCGGTGAAATCACCGATGAGTACGAACTGGGATTTTTGAGCGAGAAAATCCGGGTACTGGAGGAAAAAGCGTCATCTATACGACAAGGTGTTGAATAGTCGACATAAAATGGCAGATAAGCGGCGCAAAAACGACTGCAATGCGTGGTTTTATGGTCTATAAACACTTGGTATGGTAATTGCAACTGTTCTGGTACGAACAGTAATAAAAACAATAATCTGGCAATTAAAATAGAATGAGACTGAAGGTATGAATACATTAAATGTAAATAGCTGCCCGGTGGCACGAAAACAGTCAGGTTTTACCCTGATTGAAATCGCTATTGTACTGGTCATTATCGGCCTGCTACTCGGCGGCGTGCTCAAAGGCCAGGAGCTGATCAACACGGCGCGCGTGCGCGCACTTAACAACACGGTTGATGGCATCACCGCGGCATGGTTCAGCTTTCAGGATCGCTACCGCGCATTCCCGGGTGACTATGTCACCGCTCAGTCCAATGTAAATCTTCCCGGTGCACCTGACGGTGGTAACGGCAATGGCCTGGTTGATTCTGATGCCGAGCGTGGACGGGTCTGGGTGCATCTTGAAACCGCAGGTTACCTTACAGGTGGTTATGATGATGACACGGTAACGGTTGCTGCCACAGATTATGCATGCGTCACTACCAACTGCCCTGACAACGGATTCGGTTCTGGTATGAACCTGAGTTATGGCACCATGGTGCAGACCGGTGCAGTGAACGCACACGAGCTAATCACCGGTCGCGGTATTCCGGTAGAAGTGCTCGCCGAGCTGGATCGTAAAGTCGATGATGGCCAGGCCGGCACCGGTGCAATGCAACTGGGCGTTGCAGGTACAGGCTGGGTAGCCGCTGACGAAACCGCCTGTGAAAACGGCGCAGGTTATGAGCTGCAGGCACCGAGTTCGAACTGTGCCGCAGTGTTTAGAAATTTCTGATGCCGGTTAAGGTTTGACAGCACGGTTTAAACATCTGGATTAAACAAAAAGAGCCCAACACACGGGCTCTTTTTTTGTGAGAAATTAAATAACGATCATGATTCAATCTGCCATCGAATGCCAGGGCGTGTGCAAGTCATACGGCAACAAGCATGTGCTAGATGATGTCAGCTTAAAAATAGCCGAGGGCGAATTCTTCGGCCTGGTCGGCATGAATGGCAGCGGTAAAACCACCTTGATAAAAGCCATGCTGGATTTAACTGCATGTGACTCGGGCACTATAAAATTGTTTGGCAAATCGCATCGCATGGTCAGCGCGCGCGAACACATTGCCTACCTGCCAGACAGGTTCACCCCGCCGGCGTATTTACGCTGCCAGGATTTCCTGGCCTACATGCTTGAGCTGCATAACAGTCATTGCGATGTTTCACACATACATACAATGTTTGATGAGCTGGAACTCGACAAGGATGTATTGAAAGCATCGGTCATTAGCCTGTCCAAAGGCATGACCCAAAAACTCGGATTAATCTCCTGCCTGCTCAGTGGAAAAAAACTCTTGATACTCGACGAGCCAATGAGCGGCCTCGACCCACGCGCCCGCGTGTTGTTCAAACAACAACTGAAAAAGCTGAAGTCGGACGGCGCCAGTGTTTTCTTCAGTTCACACGCCCTGGCCGATGTCGAAGAACTCGCAGACAACATGGCCGTGCTGCACCACGGCAAGGTCAGGTTCTTCGGTAACCACAAAGATTTTAAAAAGCAGTACAGCGACGAAAATATCGAACAGGCTTACATGAACTGTGTAAGTCATGCGAGCAAAGTGACTACTGAAAGTTAAAATAAGTTAATCCGCAAATGAAGGCAAATACACGCAAATAAAACCGGATATGGTTTATGCGTACTATGACTCAGGGGCGGTGCCAGGCCACATGTGACTAACTTTCATTAACGGACAACGAAATTTCATGTTGTATTTGATCAGCCAGGAATTATTCCGGAGCGTCTGCTCATAAAACTAATTCGAAAATGCGCATAATCTGGTTCTTCACCTGTCGTACACAATAATTTCTAATTTGTTGACTTAATTTGCGTATATTTGCGGACTAAAGCTTTATGTTTGTATTAAATACAATCAAGCCTCAAGTTCCAGTTCCTTTATTTTCCGGGTCAAAGTATTTCGTCCCCAGCCGAGTAACTTGCTTGCATCGTTTTTCTTGCCGCGGGTTTGTTTGAGTGCGGCCTTGATTAGAATAGTTTCTACCTGCGGGCATGACGTCGGAGATAATGTCAGACTTGCCGGACGCCAGTACCTGTTCGATCTGGCGTTGCATTGATTCCTGCCAGCTGGCAGCGGTTTGCATTGCACCGGTGCTGCCTGCAAGCATGTCGGCGGGCAGGTCTGACAGGTGAATGGTCTGGCCCGAAGTCATCACCGCAAGCCAGTGACAGGTGTTTTCCAGCTGGCGCACATTGCCCGGCCAGTCGAGAGTTGATAAATAATCTTCAACTTCGGGCAGTAACTTTTTAGGGCCCATGCCCAGTTGTTCGGTGGCGCGCTGCAGGAACAGGCGCAGCAGTGCGGGAATATCTTCACGTCGTTCGCGTAGTGCAGGCAACTGGATGCGAATTACATTTAAGCGATGATATAAGTCTTCACGGAACAAACCCTGCTTAACGCGTTCTTCAAGGTTTTGATGCGTGGCGGCAACAACGCGAACATCGACCTTGATCGGTGTATGTCCACCGACTTTATAAAATACACCGTCCGACAGCACGCGCAATAAGCGAGTTTGAAGTTCAGCAGGCATGTCGCCGATTTCATCGAGAAATAAAGTACCGCCGTTGGCCTGTTCGAAGCGGCCTTTGCGTTGTGCCTGTGCGCCGGTAAAGGCGCCTTTTTCATGACCGAAGAGTTCAGACTCGAGCAGGTCTTTTGGAATCGCGGCAGTGTTAATAGCAATAAACGCATTGTCGGAACGCGGACTGTGTTTATGCAGTGACAGTGCAACCAGCTCTTTGCCGGTGCCGGATTCACCGGTAATTAGCACGTTGATATTTGATTTTGATAAACGACCAATCGCACGAAACACTTCCTGCATCGAAGGTGCTTCACCGATAATTTCAGGCATGTCCTGTTTCAAATCAGTTTGCGCAGTGGATTCCTGTTTTTTCGCAGCTGCACGCTGCACCAGTGAAACCGCATCGTCGATATCAAACGGTTTGGGCAGGTACTCGAACGCACCGCCCTCATAGGCAGATACCGCGCTATCAAGATCAGTATGCGCGGTCATGATAATCACGGGTATTTGCGGCCACGATTGTGACAATGCCTTGAGCAAACTCAGGCCGTCCATTCCGGGCATGCGAATGTCAGTAATGATGACATCGGGTTCTGCATGTTGTAACTGTTCGACAACACCGTCTGCCCTCTCAAAGCTGGTGACATTCATGCCGGCATTCTCCAGGGCTTTTTGCAGTACCCAGCGAATGGAATCATCATCGTCGATGACCCAGACATTAATCGTTTTACTCATGTCCGTTCTCCAGTGGTATCAACAGGCTAAACATCGTTTGACCAGGTTCGCTCTGGCAATCTATCAGGCCACCGTGTTGATGTATGAGTGATTGTGCAATTGAAAGCCCAAGCCCGGTGCCTTCGGCGCGACCGGTAACCATGGGCAGGAATATTTTTTCGCGAATGTCATTCGGGGATGCCTTCGCCATTATCAATAATGTCGATTTGTTCTACCAGCGAGTAACTATGGTGACCGATGGCATAGTGTCGGCGTGCACGTGTCCTGAATGTAATCGAACCCTTGTGTTCTGTGGTTGTGGCGTCCGTTGCTCATGATAGCAGCGACAGCGTTACGCGTTATATTGAGCAGCGCCTGAATAATCATCGACTCATCCGCATACAGGTCGGGCAGGCTCGGGTCGTAATCGAACTCGAAATTGACATCTGCGTTTTCGGCCTGCACCAGCTGTTGAGTATGCTCGAGTAATTTGTGGATGTTGACGTGGGTTTTTTGCGGCAAACTTCTGGGTCCGAGCATGCGGTCGACCAGGTTTTGCAGGCGGTCTGCTTCGCGAATAATAATGCCGGTGTACTCTTTATCGGCATCGGTTTTGAGTTCACGTTCCAGCAACTGCGCCGCGCCGCGCAGTCCGCCGAGCGGATTTTTAATTTCATGCGCCAGTCCACGCAACAAGCTACGGCTGGCTTCGTGCTGGCTGAGCAAATGTTCCTCCTGGGCGATTTTGCGATGCCGTCCCATGCTGACGAATTCGATCAGCAGGGATATAGTCTGCGGCCGGTATTCGATCGGTGACACCATGAAATCAACAGCCAGCTTGTGGCCGGTGTGGCTGTTGAGATTGGCCTCGTAAACCATGTACGGGTGGCTGGATACCAGTGAGCGTTCCAGCCGGTCGTAGAACTCGTGCTCATCGGGAATCAGTTCAGTAATCGGTTTGCCAACGGCCCGGGTGTTGCTGATGTGAAACATCATTTCCGCCGACGGGTTCATGTATTCGATATGCAACTGCTGATCGACCACCATGATGGCTGAGTGCAGATTGTCCAGAATAGCCTGTCGTGAAATCGATGCTTTGTTTTCCATTACAACCTGTTTGCAAAATTCGAACCAGCTTTGTGCTGCTGGAGAAATTAATGGGAACAGGCAAAAGTATTGAACAAATCAATAGCTTAGAGCGCGCCTGGGCTGCGTATGAGAAACCGGTCTAATCGACCTGGTGCAAAGGCTAAGTTGGGATGATTATACCGCACCAATATGGTGCAATACTAGAAAGGATCAGGGATTTGTTGTCGGGGCTGGCGGGATAATGACCGGGCCGGGGGCGTAATACGTGCCCTGTGGCCCGGGTGTGATCGGTTTGCCGGTCGCATCCACCGGGCCCACGCTGCTGGTCTTGTTGAGCACCGACTGGCGTTGCATAAAAAATTGTACATTGTCGGTCTTGATCAGCGTGCGTCCTTCCTTGTCGCTGACCACTGCCTGCACCCGGTGAGTGCCACGGTTGATATCGGGTATCTGGAAACGGGTCAGGCTGCTTTTACTGACCAGTATCTGCCCATCCACCAGGATGCTGACCGTGTGTCCTGCTTTGGTATCCAGTTTGGGCTTCAATGCCAGCACGATGTTGAGGATGCCGGGATTACTGCGAATGGTTTCCTGGGGCGACGGGCTGACGATGCGCAGGCGGGTATATTCGGTACCGCTGTCATCAGCCGCCTTCGAGGCCGCCGTATCAGCCGTCGGTTTTGGCATCTGCACGGTATTCGGGCTGGGTTCCGGTATGGCTTCAGTATTCACCCCGGGTTCGTCGGAATACACCACGTTGCCTTCGCTATCGACAGACTTGTAAATCTCCGCCAGCACAATGAACGGCGAGAGCAACATTAATAAAAAGATCAGGGTCAGTTTTTTCATAGCTCGAGCATAGCCTTTTACGCCTCAACTGGCAAAACCTGTAGACCACAAAAAAGCCCCGCAGTGCGGGGCTTTTTTGTAAATATGACTAATGTCAGCTTATACGCTGTAATACATTTCGTATTCACAGGGATGCGTTGACATACGCACACGCTGGACTTCTGGCATCTTCAGTTTGATGAAAGCATCGATCATGTCGTCATCGAATACACCGCCGGCCTTGAGGAAGTCGCGATCCTGGTCCAGTGCATTCAGCGCTTCACCCAGTGAGAAACATACCTGGGGAATGGCCTTTTCTTCTTCCGGAGGCAGGTCGTACAGATCTTTGTCAGCCGAACCGCCTGGATCCAGCTTGTTCTGGATACCATCAAGACCGGCCATCAGCAGGGCAGCAAACGCCAGGTATGGATTGGCGGTTGAATCCGGGAAACGCACTTCGATACGACGCCCTTTTGGATTAATTACGTAGGGAATACGAATCGATGCAGAACGGTTACGAGCTGAATACGCCAGCATCACAGGTGCTTCGAAGCCAGGTACCAGGCGCTTGTAGCTGTTGGTCGATGAGTTGGTGAACGCATTAACAGCTTTGGCATGCTTGATAATACCGCCGATGAAATGCAGCGCAGTTTCAGACAGGCCGCCGTACTGGTCACCGGTGAACAGGTTCTGGCCGCCCTTGCCCAGCGAGACATGCACGTGCATGCCGCTACCGTTGTCGCCGACGATTGGTTTGGGCATGAAGGTGACAGTCTTGCCATAGGCATGCGCGACATTGTGCACGCAGTATTTATAAATCTGAACTTCGTCAGCCTTGCGCACCAGGGTGTTGAAAACACAGCCGATTTCACACTGGCCGGCGGTGCCGACTTCGTGGTGATGTACTTCTGTGGGGCAGCCCATTTCTTCCATGGTTAAACACATGGAAGAGCGCAGGTCCTGGAATGAATCGACCGGCGGTACAGGGAAGTAACCGCCTTTGACGCCCGGGCGGTGACCCATGTTGGCGCCTTCGTACTCTTTACCTGTATTCCACGCAGCTTCTTCAGATTCGATACGGTAGAACACGTGGCCCATTTCATTGCCGTATTGAATGCCGTCGAATATAAAGAACTCGTTTTCAGGACCGAAGATAAGCCGTGTCAGCAATACCGGTTGATGCCAGGTAGGCTTCTGCGCGTTTACCGATAGAGCGTGGGTCACGGCTGTAACCACTCATGGTGGATGGCTCGATGATATCGCAGCGGATATTCATGGTGGTTTCTTCGCAGAATGGGTCGAGCACAATGCTGTCTGCATCCGGCATCAGGATCATGTCGGATTCATTAATGCCTTTCCAGCCGGCAATCGATGAGCCATCAAACATTTTACCTTCGGTAAAAAGTTCGGCGTCGATGGTATGGGCCGGGACAGAGACGTGCTGCTCTTTGCCCTGGGTGTCAGTAAAACGGAAATCAACGAACTTAACGTTTTTTTCCTGGATCATCATTAATACGTCACTAGCTGACATTGGTTTGCTCCCCGTGTGTCAAATTTGAAAATCCCGCTTTAGGCGGCACGAATATACGTAACGGCGTAGTTTGCACGAAATATGCCAATCTTGAAATGCACTATGTAGCTGTTTTTTTTGGTGCATTTCACACGCTTCGTGCGCATTATCGCACCATTACGGTGCGTAAGTGGGCTTAGCGCACCAGTTGGTGCGTCAGTGAAAGCTCAGTTCCGCAGCGCCCACGCTGCTGACTTTCATGCTGGCATCGTGGAACAGCTGCTTGATACGTGCGCAATCGTTCCAACGAAGCCAGCACCGACAGCGGAAAATTGGCTTCAACACTGATTTTTCCGCTGAGATAGTGCAGGGTAATATCATCTATGGCAGCCAGTTCCGGCACCTGCTGCCACTCCCGGTTGAGCGCAATAATCAGTTCGCTGCGCGATGGCAGGTTGCGATTATGCGCTTCCTGCTCGTCATCTTCGGGGTCGATGTGTACCGTGACATCATTGATTTCTTCAAACTCATCGATCAGGGTTCTTTCCACTGTTTCTGAAATATGATGGCCTTCGGAAACGCTGAGCTTGGGCGCGACCATGATGTGCACATCGACCAGGGCGTTATGCCCCATACGCCGGGTGCGCAACATATGCAGTTCGCGCACATCCTCGTGGGCCAGGATGCGGCCGCGGATTTTTTCGACCACCTGTGGATCGAGCCCAGCATCGACCAGTTCCTGCACGCCGCTGTAGCCAAGTTCATAACCGATCTTGATGACCATGAGTGCAACCACGATGGCGGCAAAGGCATCCAGCTTGGGCATATTCATCTGCGCACCGGCAATACCGATTAACACCACGATCGAGGACACTGCATCGCTGCGATGATGCCAGGCATTGGCACGCAGCATGCTCGAGTTGATGCGGTTCGCCACAATGCGGGTGTAATGGTAGAGGGCTTCTTTACTGAATATGGAAAATGCTGCAATCCACAGGGTGTAGACGGCGGGTATTTCAATCGCGCCATCGCGTGTCAGGCGTTGCATGGCATCGTAGGCAATGAACAGGCCGACCGCAATCAGCAATATCGCCAGGCCGACAGTGGCAATGGTTTCAAAGCGCGCATGACCGTAGGGATGTTCATCATCGGCGTCTTCGCTGGCGTGCCTCGCAGCTAGCAGTACCATGCCGTCACTGGCCAGGTCAGAAAGCGAGTGCAGGCCGTCGGCGACCAGCGCCTGCGAATTGCCAAAAACCCCGCCGACCAGCTTGGCAACCGAGAGCGCAACATTGACCGCAACACCCCAGAGCGTGACTTTATTGATTTCGTGTTTACGTTCTTGAAGTGTGTGAAGCATCGAAATGCACAGGCTGCCTGAAATACTGGGGGCTAATTGTATCAGGATAGCGCTTTGAGGTCGTGGGGAGTGTTGAGGTTGGAAAAAGCCTCGGCATCGCGGTATACCACAACCATGTTGTCCTGTTCAGAAACCCGGTCCATCAGTTTTAGTTCTGCGTCTGAAAGTACTGTTGCAGTGAAGCCTGCAAGGCTGC
>CAWKAL010000066.1:0-6030 GCA_963847575.1 uncultured Gammaproteobacteria bacterium | reverse complement strand
GCGAGCATCTATGCCTGGCGGCCGACCTGGCCGATTCGCGGGACGTGGAAGGCCTCTTCGACCGCATCGAGGCGGGTTGGGCAGGCCTGGACTGCCTGGTGAACAACGCCGGCATCTGGCGGCGCAACCCGCTGGCGGAGCTCGATGCCGAGGAGCTCGAGACCACCTGGCGGGTGAACCTGCGGTCGGTCTTCCTCTGCGGCCGCCGGACGCTGCCGCTGTTCGCCGGCGCGGTGGACGCCAACATCGTCAACATCAGCTCTACAGCCGGTCAGCGCGGCGAGGCGCTCTACAGTCCCTACGCGGCCAGCAAGGGCGCGATCATCGCCCTGACCAAGAGCTGGACGACCGAGGCTCGGCGCCCGGCGGTGCGGGTCAACGCCGTCGCGCCGGGCTGGGTCGACACCGAGATGTGCATCGAGCCGTTCGCCGACGGCGGCCGGGAGGCGATACTCGGGGATATCAGGGAATTTTGCCTGTACTGCAGGATCTGTCAGATCGAAATCACCCGGCAGGTTTTCTCTCGAACCATCGGCTTTAGTAACACGTTTCTGAAAAGCTGCGGCAGGCTTAAAGAACATATGCGCGAACTTGGACCAGAGCACGCTGCCGAAAAGCGTTGTGCTTGAGATGATAAACAATGCGAAGGCCAGGGTTGACCATCCGCCCATGCCACTCGACTGTGTGTAAGACCAGATTAAACCGAAAGTAGAGGTGGTGAGCAGCGAGACAATAAACAGATCCGCACGTTCGAAGCGATACCACGAAAGGCCTTCTGCAGACACATCAACACGGATAGAGAACCAGAACCAGTATCCACCAAGCGCCAGCATCAATGCGCCAACATGCCAGAGTACCGGCACGATCGTAGGCGTAGCCGCCTCAGGCGTTGGATAGCCAAAGATCATAATGGCAGTCATGGCGACAAACAGAATGAAGCCATACATGGTCAGAAGATGGGAAAGTCTGCGTTTCATGTTGCAGAATTCACCAGAGGTTAAAACTTCGTTCAGCAGAACCTTAAACGCGATCGATGTTTTTTCGCCAGTACTAACGCTACGTTTCGCGTCCTTTTTCGCTTTCTTAGCATTCTCGAAAAAGTACTGCGCACTTTTCTTATGGATCATGTCAAGGACGGTCCCACCTATCACAAGCAGCACCATCAAGATGACATACCCTTGCATAATTTGGGGTGATATTGACGCCGAAAGCTCGGCAAAGGGATTGCTCGTGAACATTAGATTTCCTCAAATTGTTTTTAGTTTAAGTAATTCTGTATGATAACTGTTTGTTGCGAGTCAGGCTATATCACCCTTTGATACGCATCAGGTTATCGACGTTATAACTACCTCAGTAGCCACCCGCGACCAGATTTCCAGATGAGGCTTTTTACGTGGGCGCTAAGGGTAGCACACGCTATCACTCCTCTGAAGTAGAGCGAATACCTAAAAAGTACTATTTTTGCTATAAATAAAGTGTATCCGCAGATCAGTGCAGTTAATGCCTGATAACCCTTTTTTGGCCATAACTGAAGTGGCCTCAGGACTTCAAACGACGCACTTAGACAAGTCAATGATAAATAAAGAATATTTGGCAACACCGAAATCGTCTATATCTGGAAAACGAATACCTGGTGATGTTTATGCATACATAAACAAACCTTTGCCTTTATGCATCCATAAACAAACCTTTGCCTTTATGCCCCGGGGAGTGGGATTGGTGAATGGATAATTTTTATATTTAGCGTTTACTCTGGCCCCGGTAATACTCGTTTCAAATTCAAGTTCCTGGATAATGATCGAACTGATTGTTTTTACTCATCGATAAACACTAAAGGCGACGAAACCCGGGAATGGTCGAAAAATAATCGCTGCGACCCCTTTAATTCGACCGTCCCCTTTAATTCGTCCCCTTTAATTCGTCCCCTTTAATTCGTCCCCTTTAATTTCCGGGTCATGCTGCCGCCTCAGCCTTATCCCAAACACCACGGGCAGCGATACGTTGCGCAAAATCAGCAAAGTCGGTCGGCTCACGACCTAATGCGCGCTGTACACCATCGCCCAGATACTCGTTTCGTCCATCCAGCACCGTTTCGAACAGGTAATTTAGCAACCACGCAATGTTGTCAGGTGCGCCCGACTCGGTAATAGCCGCAGCGAACGCCTGTTTCGGGATCTGAACGAACTTCACCTCGCGACCGGCGGCACGGGATATCTCCTGCGCGATCTCAGTAAAGCTCAGCATTCGGGGGCCGGTGACCTCGTAGACCTCATAGGCATGCCCTTCCTCAGTCAGCGCCGCGACTGCAACATCAGCGATGTCATTGGCATCGATAAAAGGCTCGGAGATAGCGCCAGCCGGCAGCGTGATTTCACCGTTCTGCACCATGCCCAGGAACTCGCCTTCCGAGAAATTCTGGTTGAACCAGCTGGCGCGCACCACGGTCCATTCAACACCGGACGCCTGAACAATTCGCTCACAGGCCTGTGCCTCCGCTTCGCCCCGCCCCGACAATAACACCAGGCGTTGAACGCCCTGTGCAACAGCTTTCTCGACAAATGCACGGATCGCATCCGCAGCACCCGGAATCGCCAGGTCAGGGGCATAGTTAATGTATGCCGCGGTCACACCACTGAGAACCGCATCCCATGTGGTCTGGTCATTCCAGTCGAAAGATGGATTCGTAGATCGTGACGCAATTCGGGTATTGATGCCGCGAACCTGAAGCCGTTCTGCAACGCGTCGACCGGTCTTGCCCGTACCGCCCAGAACGAGTGTGACGCCCTTTGCATATTCATTACTCGTCAATTCATTGGTCATGGTTATCTCCTGTTGATCATTAATAGGTGAACTAGCTGGTTTCCACAGTGACCAGCCTATGCCCGAGCCGGCTGAACGCCCATTCGTCGGGCTAATCATATTCATACGTGCTCGTCTATAATGGGCCGATGGATACCCTGGCCGGATTGCTGGATGCGCCACGCGCGCGTGGCGCTTTCACATTGCGCACGGTGATGCGTTCACCCTGGTCACTAAGAATCCTTGCCGAATCCCCGGTGACGCTAATCGCCGGCGTCTCAGGCGAAACCTGGGTTGTACCGGATGCGGGCGAACCCGTACTGATTGGCCCGGGTGATATTGCCGTCACGCGCGCACCCGACCACTACACGGTCGCCGATTCACCCACCACATCCCCGGACGTGATAGTGCATCCAGGCCAGCGCTGCTGCGACCTGGACGGGAACTCTGTGCTTGAGAAAATGACGCACGGCGTGCGCACCTGGGGCAATGACCCCGAAGGCTCGACGGTGTTCCTTGTCGGTGCCTATGATCATTTAAGCGACATCAGTGATCGCCTGTTACGCGCCCTGCCGCCGGTATTGTCGCTGTTACACACTGAATGGGAATCACCGCTGGTCCCATTGCTGTTCGACGAGGTTGTCAAGGACGAGCCAGGACAGGCTGCGGTTCTGGATCGCCTGCTTGATCTGCTGCTGACGGCTGTGCTTAAGGCCTGGTTCGCGCAACGCGATTCCAGCCGGCCGGACTGGTGGCGAGTACAGGGCGACCGCATTGTTGAACACGCGCTTCGCAGCATGCATGAAAAGCCCGCCCATCCCTGGACACTGGATGCACTTGCAGTGGCAGCCGGCGCTTCTCGCGCATCGCTGGCACGCCGCTTCCATGACCTGGTAGGCGAACCGCCGATGACATTTTTAAAAAACTGGCGCATGGCCATGGCGGCAGACCTGTTATGCCAGCCCAACGAAACAGTGGGCACTGTCGCGGAAAAGGTCGGCTATGCAACGCCGTACGCATTCAGTGCTGCATTCAAGCGCGTCCGCGGGCTAAGCCCGCAGGCGCATCGTTCACTCAGGATGCAAAAGTGATGTGGCGAGTTGTTTGATAAGTGTGGTCAGCAAGTACGCGAGGCAAGATCAGTGATACACGGGAGCAGTACATTGATTGCGATGATGGAACTGGTTTAACAGGTATTTAGGCTGATCAATAATTAACCCCTGCGTCACCTTTTTCTATTTTAATAAGTGGTTTTTTATATAATTTTGCTGCATTGACGAATGCCAGCTGCAGCGCGATTTCATCTGGCAGCTGTGCCAGCCAGTTACGTATAGTTCCGACCGCAGAATTGAACATATGCCAGCGTGCAGTGCTGAATGTATCCACACCAGTCATCACTCGATCAGGGTAAGTCACAAAAAGCTCATACCAGTCATCATTAATGATGCCATCGGGTGCAATGCGTTCATCTCGCATAGAAACATCAATCGACAGGTTCGGGTAGCGGCGCAGGTAATCCGACACCAGATCAGGATAAGGAAAGGTACCGGCATGCGCCCAGATGACCGCTTGCCCGGGTGCGATCTCATACAGCTTATCGATAACGGCCGGATCGCCATGAATCAACAGTGGTAATTGCCACGCAGAAGCCAGTTCAATAACTTTTTTAAATACTTCACTATCACGATCATCAGCAAAGATATGTAGCTCACCAATGCCGCGCCAGAAACCACGCTCAAGCTCTTTTTCCAGGTAAGGGACCAGGGTTTTATCCTTTGTCCATGAGGATTTATCTGCGCCATGGCGATAAACACCAAGCAAAGGCACAATACGCTCAGGCGCCAGGCGGTATAGCGCACTCATGTGCGCAGAGGGTGTACCGGTAACGGCCGCATAATGGATAGCGTTTTTATCTAACAGCTGGAGAATTGCCTGCGGATTAAAACGCTGAGCATCTTCCGCTGAATAATGCAGGTGCGAATCAAACAATGGCTGCGCGTCAAGACGCAATGAAAACAATAGAACCAGCAGTCCACAGCAATATCTAAATAGCATATTAAGCTTTATATAGTGGTTCTGTTAAAGGGGACTGAAGAAACATTTAACTGCTTTTTAAAATTAATCATGTTTATTCACATCACACTCTTTGTTCGATATCGCTATTCTGACACCAATTAATACTTCTTGCTTAAAGCATAAGGCAAAACCGTGGTCAGAAAACCATTGTTTTCCACGTCTTTCCAAAGTCCACACTTTCAACTCGGACAGCCTTGCCATTGCGCAACGCTTTGGAGTTGACCACAAACGATACATGGCCAGCTGAATTCACTCGGATATCCTTGAAGTGCGGTTTGCGCTCATTCAGGTAATCGTACTGGCTGCAGTCCGCATTGCCTACTGGTTTACAGTGATCCGGCTTGTCGGCCGGAACAATCAAATCCTCAGGAAGAGACGTGGGATACCATCCTCGAAAACTGCCACAGGCATCGAAGCTCACATTTACACCGTTCCCGATCCAGACCAGGATACGATCATCAACGACAAGGTAGTTATGGCGTTCACGTTCTGCCAGTTCGGCGGCACTTTTGGAACCAATCGCACCACCGTTTCCAAGCGAAACCCATCCCGCATCTTGTGTCTTGTGTGCTGGAGAGTTCCGCGTTTGTAACGAGGAGCACTGGACGCGAAATACCTCGCCGGTGTAGTGAAGAGGATGATTCTCAAAATACCGAACAAGTTTGAGCCTGAGTTGAGCACTCTCATAAATCATGACTTCGTCGAGTTTCCGCGTGCTTGGGCTACACGCGAAAAGCACCACAACCGCAAGCATTCCACCTGCCAACCAGGGCAACTTTCGTATTGACACAGACTTTTCCAAAACTGTTAACTCAATGGGGCTGAATGCTTCGCACCAGCGGAAAAGTGCAAGCGCTTGTCAGGTTTAATTATCATGATTCACTGTAACAACAACATTACCAATTTTCTCCCCTTTTTCAACATATTTATAAGCTTCGATAATTTGTTCTAGTGGGAATACGCTATCTATTACTGCGCTGAGTTTATCCTGTTCTATATTGAGTCTCGTGCGCATGACGCGCATCGAGATGACGCGTAGGCAATGTGACGCGGCTCGGGGATCTCATGCGTCTTTTGCATGGCATCCGTTGAATGCGCCTGCAAATTTCACACTCTCTTCACACCTGTATTTTTATACTTATTATATTGATAACT
>CAWKAL010000065.1:0-13982 GCA_963847575.1 uncultured Gammaproteobacteria bacterium | reverse complement strand
TGCATTTGTGCTCATCGATAGTCGAGGGCGACATCAACGCACCATTTACGCGCGTTGCCGGGTTCGCTCACCCCGCCTGAGTGGATAGTGAACCCGATGCCGATCTGAAATATAATGCACGACTTTCCGTGTGCGCCTCCGCGGGCGAGCCCATCACAACGACATTCCCAGGAATACTTCTATGCCAGGCTACAAAATCATTTATACCGAAACAGACGAATCACCCGCATTGGCCACGTATTCCTTTTTTCCCATTGTGCAGGCGTATACCAGGGCCGCCGGTATTGAGGTTGAAACCCGTGATATTTCGCTCTCGGGTCGAATTATTGCCAATTTCCCCGATAAATTGACAGCCGCGCAAAAAATAGATGATGCGCTGGCCGAGCTCGGTGAACTGGCAAAAACGCCCGAGGCGAATATCATTAAATTGCCCAATATCAGTGCGTCGGTGCCGCAGTTGCACGCGGCGATCAAGGAATTGCAGGCGCAGGGTTACGACATTCCGATTACCCGGAAGACCCGGCAAATGATGACGAGGCCAGACATCAAGGCACGCTATGCCAAAGTACTGGGCAGCGCGGTCAACCCGGTATTGCGCGAAGGCAACTCGGACCGTCGCGTGGCTGCACCGGTAAAAGAATATGCGCAAAAACATCCGCATCGCATGGGTGAGTGGTCGGCGAAATCAAAATCACGTGTTGTTTCGATGAGCACGAGGTGATTTTTATTCGAGTGAAAAATCTGCCGTTATCAAGTCCGCCGGTGATCTAAAAATCGAATTGCAGGGTGATGACGGTCAGACCCGTGTGCTGAAAGACAAGCTGGCAGTGCTTGAATCCGAAGTGATCGATGCTTCGGTGATGGATTGCAAGGCCCTGTGTGCGTTCTTTGAAGAGCAGATGCAGGACGCAAAAAAACACGGTGTATTGCTGTCACTGCACATGAAAGCCACCATGATGAAAATTTCCGACCCGATTATTTTCGGCCACGCGGTGAACGTGTATTACAAGGATGTATTTGCAAAACACGCGGCCACGTTTGAAAAACTCGGTGTCGACACGCGCAATGGTCTGGGCGATGTCTACGCAAAAATCGCCAAACTGCCCGATGCAAGAGCGCACCCAAATCGAAGCTGATATCCAGGCGGTCTACAAGTCACGCCCGGAACTGGCGATGGTGAACTCGGACAAGGGTATTACCAACCTGCATGTGCCCAGCGATGTCATTGTCGATGCATCAATGCCGGCAGCGATTCGCTCGTCCGGCAAAATGTGGGGCACCGATGGCAAGCTGCATGACACCAGGGCGATGATTCCTGATCGTTGCTACTCCGGTATATACCAGGCAACGATTGATTTTTGTAAACGCAACGGCGCCTTCGATGTGACCACCATGGGCAGCGTGAGTAACGTCGGGCTGATGGCGCAGAAAGCCGAAGAGTACGGTTCGCACGATAAAACATTTGAAATACCTGTGAGCGGCACCGTACGCGTCACCGATTCCGCCGGCAAAACCCTGCTGGAACATAAAGTTGCACAGGGCGATATCTGGCGCATGTGCCAGACCAGGGACCTGCCGATCCAGGACTGGGTAAAGCTGGCGGTGAAACGCGCGCGCTTAACCGGCCAGCCCGCTGTGTTCTGGCTGGACAAAAATCGTGCGCACGATGCGATGCTGATTAACAAAGTAGAAACCTATTTAAAAGATTCAAATACTTGTCGGTGATACCACGTGGGCTTGAAATTAAAATCATGTCACCGGTTGAAGCGATTCACTACACGCTCGTGACGGGTGAAAGCGGGTGACAACACCATCTCGGTCACCGGCAATGTACTGCGTGACTATTTAACCGATTTATTCCCCATCCTGGAACTGGGCACCAGTGCAAAAATGTTGTCGATTGTGCCCCTGCTTGCCGGCGGTGGCCTGTTCGAAACCGGTGCCGGCGGTTCAGCACCAAAGCACGTGCAACAGCTGGTCGAAGAAAATCACCTGCGCTGGGATTCACTGGGTGAGTTCCTCGCGCTGGCAGTTTCGATAGAAGATCTGGCGCAAAAAACCAGTAACGATAAAGCCCAGGTGCTGGCAGCGGCACTGGATAATGCCAACAGCCAGTTCCTGAACAACAATAAATCACCTTCGCGCAAGACCGGTGAACTCGATACCCGCGGCAGTCATTTCTACGTGGCGCTGTACTGGGCGCAGGCACTGGCTGCGCAGAATGATAACCAGGAATTAAAAACTGTCTTTACCCCGGTTGCAAAACAGCTGACTGACAATGAAACAAAAATTGTCGGCGAGCTGATCGCAGCGCAGGGCAAGGCGGTCGATATCGGCGGTTACTACCGTCCTGACAGGGCGCTGGTGTCGGCCGTGATGCGTCCGAGTGCCACGCTAAATAAAGTAATCGATGCACTGGCAGGTAGCTAGAGTATATGTGGATAGTTAAGCCAATTTTAATCTGCGATACAAAGTCATTAAATCGAAAAATAAACTTAGCCGCAAATAACGCAAAGCTTTACCGCGAATGTTGTATTATCTGCGGCTCTGGGTGCATCTAAGATAATCCTGCATAGTTTTAATTTGCGTTCTAATCTGCAGCTTGACTCGAACGGCCTAAATTGGCCTGTTACAGCAGCAGGTCAGCTTCGATCGGGTGATAACGGCTGGCGGCGGCAATCAGTGAATTGGCGGTGAGTGCTGACACGCCATAGACCTCGGCGTTGACATCGTACTCGGTTCTGATTTTATCCAGTAGCAGGTCGAAGTCACCATCACCTGATAACAAAACAACCGTATCCACGTCCGGTGCTATTTGCATCACATCAATTGCGATGCCCACATCCCAGTCGCCCTTGGCGGAACCATCACTGCGCTGAATATAAGGTTTTAGTTTTACGCTAAAGCCAATTTGTCTCAGCGCGTTCTGAAATTTGAGCTGTTTGTCATCACCACGATCAATCGCGTAGGCAATCGCCGAAACAATTTCACCCTTGTTGACTGACGCGTTGCCAGAGTTTCGAGTAATTGAACTGGCGTCCATGCGCCTGGCGCGTGGTGTAATAAATGTTTTGCACATCGGCAAAAATAGCGATTTTTTTCACGACTTGATCTGCTGGAGTGGCGTCTGGATTATTTTGCCAGCATATCATGTTGCGTTTGCCCGGGCTGACGCCAGGCCCGGGCCTGTACTGAGAAGGATTATAAATTTATCGAGAATAATGTCGTGGTTCACCCGTCTTATAGTATGACAACCCGGTCTTTAAATGATAATAAAAATACGGTGAACATGATGGATGGAGCAAACCCGACGGCTTTTGTGCTGGGTTTTAATCTACTGCTACTGAGTATATTTATAACGGTATTTTCAAGCATGGCAAATGCCGAAGATATTATTGAAAAGCTGACTGCCATGATCAACAAGGATGAAACCAATGCGCAACTCTATATTAAACGCGCTGATGCCTACTTTAGCAGAACAGTTTTTTTGACGCGGTCGAAGATTACACCACGGCCATCGAACTCGATCCCGAGGCGGACCAGGCCTGGTTCGGCAGGGGCATGGCCAATGCCCGGCAGGGTTATATCGATGAGGGTATTAAAGATATTTCAGTCTATATCGAACGTCATCCAGACGATTCGCGCGCCTACACCAAGCGCGGTGTGCGTTACTGTGGAAACAGGATTTCGCCAACGCTGAAAAGGATTTGACCAGGGCAGTCGAACTCGATAACACCAATGCCGAAGCACATGATGACCTCGGCGTGATCCTTGCCAGGAAAAAGCACTACGCGCAGGCCATCGAACATTTCAAAGCCACTATTAAACATGACCCGAGTTACCAGAAGGCTATCACAACCTGGCGCTGACGCTGTACCTGACCGAGCAGGATGAACAGGCGCTGGCCATGGCCAATCACGCGGTTACGCTGAATCCGAATCACCGTGATGCCCTGCTGTTAAAAAGCCAGATCCTGAAAGCACTCGGCCGGCACTGAAGCTGCAGCCAGCGCCCAGGAAGCAGCTGAATTTCTGCCAGAAACACACTGGAGTGAAGGCGTCACGCTGAATAAAGACTGGCAGCGAGTCGGTCGCGCTGTCCTGTATAAGTAATTTCTGATAGACTGCGCGCCCTTCAAGTCTTTAAATTCCAATAGGTTATTCATGTTCAAGCTTGGTTGCGCCAGCCGCGTCTGCTTTCAAAACGAAATTCTGTCCGGCCTCACCGTGGCGCTGGCACTGGTGCCCGAAGCCGTGGCATTCGCCTTTGTCGCCGGGGTAGACCCCCTGGTCGGGTTGTACGCAGCCTTCATGGTGGGCCTGCTGGCGGCGATTTTTGGCGGCCGTCCGGGCATGATTTCCGGTGCGACCGGCGCCATGGCGGTGGTCATGGTGGCGCTGGTGGCCGAACACGGGGTGGAATATCTGTTCGCTGCCGTGGTGCTGACCGGCCTGATCCAGATGGGCGCGGGCGTGCTCAGGCTGGGCAAGTTTATTCGCATCGTGCCGTACCCGGTGATGCTGGGTTTTGTCAACGGCCTCGCGATTGTGATATTCCTCGCGCAGGTGCAGCATTTCCAGGTGACTGATGCAAACGGTGTCAAAGCCTGGTTGAGTGGCGAGGCGCTGATGATTTTTGCCGGCCTGATTGTTCTGACCATGGCGATAATTCATTATTTTCCGAAACTGACCGGCAGTATCCCTGCCGCGCTGGTGGCGATTATTACCGTCAGCCTGCTGGTGCTCGGGCTGGATCTGGATACCGTGACCGTGGGTGATCTCGCCAGTATCGAGGGCGGCTTGCCGAGCTTTCATATTCCGGATGTGCCTTTTAATTTTGAAACCCTGGTGATTATTTTCCCCTACGCATTCATCCTCGCGGCGATTGGCCTGATCGAATCATTGCTCACCCTGAGCCTGATCGATGAAGTCACCAACACCCGCGGTCGCGGTAACCGCGAATGCTTTGGGCAGGGCATTGCCAATACCGTCACCGGTCTGTTTGGCGGCATGGGCGGTTGCGCCATGATCGGCCAGAGCATGATCAACGTGAACTCCGGCGGGCGCCAGCGTTTGTCGGGTGTGGCCGCGGCGCTGTTCCTGTTGTCGTTCATCCTGTTTGCATCGCCGCTGATCGAGCGTATCCCGATGGCGGCGCTGGTCGGCGTGATGTTTATCGTGGTCATGGCCACGTTCGAATGGTCGAGCCTGCGCATCATGGGCAAAATACCGACGACCGATGCCTTTGTGCTGATACTGGTTTCAGCGGTGACAGTATTTACTGATCTCGCGGTAGCAGTCGTGGTGGGTGTGATTGTTTCTGCACTGGCTTTTGCCTGGGAGCACGCACGGCATATCAATATTAAAACCTATGATGACGCAAACGGTTCACGGGTGCATGAACTCAACGGCCCGCTGTTTTTTGGTTCGGTAAAAAACTTCCTCGAACTGTTTGATCCCGAGCAGGACCCGGACGATGTCATTATCGAATTTCAGAATTCACGCGTCGCCGACCATTCTGCGATTGAAGCGATTGATACCCTGGCAGAACGCTATATCAAGGCGGGAAAGACACTACACCTGCGCCACCTCAGCGATGAATGCCGCCTGTTACTCAAGAAGGCAGGCAACCTGGTCGAAGTCAACGTGCTGGAAGACCCACGCTATCACGTGGCGGACGACGCGATTGCATAAGCAATAAGAAGTTCATTAAAACAAATTATTATTGTAGTTCTGAAGTTAATGCGGGTCATAATCTCAGCGCTCAATCTCAAATACAGTAATTTCGACGCGAGGGGATCGTGTCTTACAACTGTTGAAAGCTAAGAGAAATGATACGTAGAACATTAACGAAATTACTTGTTAGCGTTCTCGCGATGAGTGGTATTTTGACTGCAGGTCTTGCGCTGGCTGCATCATCGGATGCTGGCCTTTTACTGGCAGCAAGCCAGGTGCGTTATTTGAGGCTAGTGTGTGAGCGCCGCATATCATGTGTAGCTTCAGTTGCAGAATTCCAGGTACATATCAACACTACAGGCGTCATTGCAATCCTGTGGCATTCACGACGTGTGAAGTTCGTATAACCTCCCAGTTTACTGCCAGACTATCTAACCTGGCGAAAAATCACCAGTAGCAATGGCTAAACATCTCGTGTTGATTGCCAGAACAGGCATGTTTTTCATCAGCAGCCAGTCATTGCCTGTTTCTATTGTGTTTCACGATTCGCATCAGTCTCCAGCAGTGTGATTCAGCAACAAATTATCAGGCAATAATCACTTTCATGATATGTATCAAGCAGCGCCGATTGATACATGAAATATTAAATACATGCTGTATCTATTTCAAAATAGCGATGAGTGGTTATGATCGCGCTTGCTGTACTTCTCAGGCCGTTACCTGTGCTGGTTGCACTGCTTGCTGTTACCGCTGCGTTCGCAGTGTCAGCAATTGACAGCAGTCACCAGCAAGATGATGAGCAAATCACCAGCGCCTGGAACAATATGCCGCATCATCCGACCCACACCGACCACGCATTTTTCTTCAACACACCGTTAACCGATGGTCCCAGTGTTACCCGCGCCTGCCTCGCGTGCCATCCCGCGTCAGCGAGTGAAGTCATGCAGACCACGCACTGGAACTGGCAGGGCGAAGAAATCAGTGTGCCCGGGCACGAAGGTACGGTGCGTATCGGCAAGCGCAATCTCATTAATAATTTCTGCATCGGTGTTCAGTCCAACTGGCCGGCCTGCACCATGTGCCACATCGGCTACGGCTGGGAAGACGAGTCGTTTGATTTTAACGACAGTTCGAAAGTCGATTGCCTGGTGTGCCATGACAATAGCGGCAGCTACCAGAAGAAGTTTCAGAGTGCTGGTGTACCCGACGAATCTGTCGATTTGAATCTTGCTGCGCGCAGCGTAGGCATGCCGCGGCGTAAGAACTGCGGCGGCTGTCACTTCTCGGGTGGTGGCGGCAACGCCATCAAACACGGCGATCTGGATGCCACCCTGATGTTTCCGGGCGAGCGTATCGATGTACATATGGGCAGGCATGATATGCACTGCGTTGATTGCCATCGCACCGAGCATCACCAGATCAAAGGTCGTTCCATGGCAGTCAGCGTTGATAGCGCGAACCGCGTGGAATGCATCGACTGCCACGCCGCGAAACCGCACAGTGATACGCGCCTCAATGCACATACTCGACGGCTGGCCTGCCAGACCTGCCATATTCCGCATATGTCCGCCGACACCGGTACCAAGCTGAGCTGGGACTGGTCAGAAGCAGGCCAGGACCTGGATATTAGCGATGCGCATCGTTATCTGAAAATCAAGGGCCGCTTTACCTGGGCGAAGAAAGTGCAGCCCGAATATCGCTGGTATAACACGACTTCAACCCGCTACATCGCCGGCGACAAAATCGATCCTGCAAAAACCACGGCACTCAGCGCACCGCTGGGCAGCCGCGACGATCCGGCGGCAAAGATATGGCCGTTCAAGGTCCATCGCGGCAAGCAGCCTTACGATACTGAAAATAATTATTTCCTGGTACCGAACGTGCATGGCGAAAAGGGTTTCTGGACTGCATTCGACTGGAAGACAGCGTTGCAGACCGGGTCGAAGATCACCGGCCTGGCGTATAGCGGTGCGTATGATTTTGCCCCGACCGAGATGCACTTTCCGTTGTCGCACATGGTTACCCAGGCAGACGATGCGCTGCAATGTCGTGACTGTCATGGCTCGCGTGGCCGTTTCGACTGGCGAGCGCTGGGTTACCAGGCTGATCCGCTTGGTCGTTTTAGCGCCGAGCATGATCCGGTTTATCTGAATGATGCCGAGGGTGAGCCGGTGATCGAATCAGGACAGCCGATGTCGGTGGCCGCAAGCTGTGGCCTGTGTCATGAACTCGATGATAAAGACTTTATCGACATGCATGCTTATCACAGCAGTGTGCGCGATGAACAACTGTCGGCGCAGCGCAGTTCGCTGATGCAGGACGGACCGCGACTTCCACTCGATGACAGCAGCCAGATGAACTGCTTCCTGTGCCATCTGCAGCAACCCGACCTTGCCGCGCGCAAGCTTGCGATTGATGCTGGCGAAGCGCAATGGTCGGTGAGTGCAACCCTGCAGAAGTCCGGTCTGCTGACCAGAAGCGCCGATGGTTACCGCTGGAACGATGCACTGATCGCCAGTGACGGTGAGGCTGTACTGAAACTACAGGCGGTTACCGAAACACACTGCGGTGCCTGTCACGGCGTGGTGCACGATGGTACTGAGCCATTGCTGGTACCGCTGGGCACAGGCAAGGCATGGAACACGGAAACCACCGGCCAGGTGTTTTCACCACAGCGGGTCAGGCTGTCAGGCATGAACCACGCCAACAAGGATGCACTCGACTTTGCGTGGGACGTGCACGCCGAGCGCCTGGTATCCTGTGGCGACTGCCATTATTCGAGCGAGCGACCAGCGCGCCTTGCAGGTGAAGCAACGCCAGCGAATGTGGTTCCATCAGAGGGTGTTAAACGCCGTTGCGAGAGTTGCCATAGCCTGGAAAGTACCCATAGCTGGCTGCCGCAAACACAACGCCATTTCAAAGCAGTTGCCTGTGAATCCTGCCATGTGCCCAGGCTTGAAATGGGTGCGCGGCAAAGTATCGATAACACTGTCATGCAACTCGATGGATCAGCGGTAATCCGTTATCGCGGCATCGACGACGCGCGACTCGAAACTATGAGCCAGGTTTTTATTACCGGTTATGAACCCCTGCTGCGGGTCGGCAAGAACGCGCTCGGCAAGTACCAGGTACAGCCCTATAACCTGGTAACAGAATGGTCCTGGGTAGAAGGGGAAAGTTGCGAACCGGTTAGCGTGGCGCAGTTGCGTGCGGCCTGGCTTGATGGCGATGCTTACCCGGCCGATATCATGCAGGCATTCGATGCGAATGGCGATGCACAACTCGACTGGCAGGAACTGCGGCTGGATGACAACACGAAATTAAATCTTTTAACAGCACGATTGCGCAACGCGGGTGTGCAACAACCCACGGTTCGCGGTGTAGTGCGCGCTTATCATATACATCACAATATTCGCCACGGTTCAAAGGTCAATCGCGATTGCACTGTTTGTCACCCGGATTCGAAAAAGGCATTACCGGGCTTCACCCTGGCGCCGACGACACCTGGCAGTGTGATACCGCTACTGACGCAGGATACCGAGGATATTATTTTCGACGGCAGCCTGGAATCGACCGAGGAGAGCGGGTTGTATTTCGTACCGGCGCGTGGTGTTGCAAAATCCTGGCAGGCGCTCGATAAGATCCAACGGAGAGAACCATGAACAAGCAGTCGGAAAATTTTAAGTACTGGAACCCCTATGTGGGTGGTGTGTTGCTGGGTGTTCTGCTGTTCCTGTCGTTTTACATCGCCGGTCACGGGCTCGGTGCCTCGGGGGGTATCAACCGTATTGCCGTCGCGGTCGAAGATATGGTGGTACCCGAACATGTCGATAAATCACCTTATCTCGCGCCGCTGGCCGGGGGAGACATCGACCCGCTGAACAACTGGATCGTACTGGAAGTCGCCGGGGTGATGCTGGGCGGGTTTGTTTCCGGCCTGCTGCGCGGTCGTGTCCGCTTGCAGACGTATCACGGGCCGCAGATCACACCGCGCACGCGCTGGTTATTTGCTTTTGCCGGTGGTGTGCTGATGGGGTACGGCGCGCGCCTGGCGCGCGGCTGCACTTCGGGCCAGGCGCTGAGCGGTGGCGCAGTTTTATCCGTTGGCAGCTGGGCGTTTATGTTCGCCGTGTTTGCCGGCGGCTACGCACTGGCGTGGTTCGTTCGGCGCCTGTGGCAGCCGGGAGCATAGACCATGGCACCTTTCGACCTGGCAGGCACACTCGGCGTCACCGGTTCATACCTGGTCTATCTGGGTATCGGTTTCGGTTTTGGTTTTATCCTCGAATCCAGCGGATTTGGCGATGGGCGCAAACTGGCAGCGCAATTTTATTTCAGTGATCTGCGTGTGCTCAAAGTGATGTTCACCGCCATTATCGTGGCGATGCTGCTGATCTTCTGGAGTACGGCGCTGGGCCTGCTGGATTACGATGACATCCTGGTGAATGAAACCTGGCTCTGGCCCGGCATCGTCGGCGGCCTCATCATGGGCGTGGGTTTTATTCTTGGCGGTTACTGCCCCGGTACCTCGCTGGTCAGCGTGGCGACACTGAAAGTTGACGGCATGTTTTTTCTGTTCGGCCTTTTTGTCGGCGTGCTCGCGTTTGGCGAGAGCATAAGTTTCATCAACGAGTTCTGGCATTCGAGTTATATGGGCCGCTTCACCCTGCCGGAACTATTCGGACTGAAGACCGGGGTCGTGGTGTTTCTGCTGATATGCCTCGCGGTGGTTATGTTCCTTGGCTTTGGCTGGATCCAGCGAATCATCTATGGCAGGAATGACCCGCAATGAGTGCCGTGTTCAAGCCACAAGTTTACGCTGCCGGTTTACTGCTCGCGGCAGCCGCAGCGCTGACCTTGTATGGCCAGCCTGATCTTGATCAGAAGTGGGGCTTCATGGCGGCGGAGTATGGCGCACGACTGGAAAATCGCGAGGTCTATGTCGACCCGGGAGAGTTGCTGCAGCGGATGAACGATGATTATATCGAGCTGATTATTTTCGACCTGCGCGAGGAACGCGACTGGAATATTTTTCACCTGGTTGATTCCGAACGCGTCAGCATCAATGACCTGCCGGCACAGCGGGACAGGCTGCGTAATCTTTCCGAACTCTCGGTGGTGGTGCTGGTGAGTAATGATGAAATTCTTTCTACGCGTGCATGGAAACACATGATGGCACTGGCGAAGCCGAATGTTTATATTCTCGAAGGCGGTATTAATCACTGGTTAAATGTATATGGCGTAAAACACGAGGAACAGGATGATCACGCTGCCGCCAGCCTGGACAGGCCGGACGGCAGCCTGCGTCATCCGTTCAAATACGCGCTGGGCGCGCGCCATGCGGCTGCACAACCGGATGAACATCATGTACCGCAACGCGAATATACGGAGAAAGTCAGGCTGCTGAAAAAAATCGCCCGAGCGGGTGGCTGTGGTTAATGTTTATTACACCTGTGCACACGCAATGGCAAGGTGGACGCTCGCCGGTGGCCACAGTGCGAGGAATAAAAGCATGATTTTGCAGCAACTGTTATTCGTGTTGCTCATTGGCTGGAGCACTGTGGTGTTTGCAGCTGAGGTTGAAGCACCGTCCGCAGTCGCAGCCGGCACCGGGGCAGATACTGCAACAGTTTCAGAATCAGTTCCGGGAAATATCTCAGACTCTATTTCAGAAACGGCACCAGAAGCAGTGACCGAGTCAGTGACTGAGTCTGCAGCTGTCGATGAAAATCCCTGCAAGGGCATGGCAGAGGGTGAAGTGCTGGGTGTCGATGCCTGTAATGATTGTCATGCAGATAAAGTCATCGGTATGCGCAAAAATCCACACGGCCAGGCAGCGGATGCGCGCACGCCGTTTGCCAGTGACGCGTGTGAAACCTGCCACGGACCGGGTACGACGCATTTCGATATGGAAGGCAATTGCATTATAAGCCTGCGCGGACGCTTCGGTGAATCGGTGGAAATGCGTAACAACATTTGTCTTGGTTGTCACAACAGCGACATGATGCACTGGCCCGGCAGCACCCACGAAAACGAGGACCTGGCCTGTACCAGCTGCCATGCGATTCACGCACCGAAGCTGGCGCTGGAGCGCACCACCCAGGCCGAGGTGTGTTACCGCTGTCACAAGGATATACGCGCACAAACCTATCGATCATCCTCGCACCCGATCCGCGAAGCCAAAGTCATTTGCAGTGACTGCCACAATCCACACGGCGCGCCTGGCCCGAGTGCATTAAAAAAACTCAGTATCAACGACAGCTGTTTTAGCTGCCATGCAGACAAGCGTGGCCCCTTCCTGTGGGAGCATTACCCGGTCACCGAGGACTGCAGCCTGTGCCATAAAGCCCATGGTTCAAATCATGCCTCGTTGCTGAACCGGCAGCGCCCGCAGCTGTGCCAGCAATGCCACCAGGATATTCGTGCCCAGGGACGCCGTCATGTGCGTCGCCTGCTGGACTTTGACAATGCTGATCCTGCGCGTGGGCGTTTCATCGTGGGTGAGAGTTGCATGAATTGTCATACCCGGGTGCATGGGTCTAACCATCCTTCAGGTGCGAGCCTGCTGCGCTAGGCAAGCGTACCTGGCTTTATTTATGAGTAGCGATTCATGAATACGAAAAAGTCAGGCACCATTATTTATCTGCTGATCGCTGCCATCAGTCAGGGCAACTGCCTGGCAGCGGTAGAAACCGAAATCAAACCCGGCTCAGAACCCGAATCCGAACCGCTGGGTAACACCATTGAACTCGGGGTCGGCGTGCTGAGTGAAGATGCTTTTCGTTTCGGCCGTTACAGCGGTATTACGGATCAGGGTGGGTATATCGTTGGCGATATCAACGCGCGTGATTTCCTCGAGGACGGTTCTTACTGGCGAGCGCGTGCTACCAACCTGGGGCTGGATTCGCGTTACCTGCGACTGGAAGGCGGCATTCTCGGACAACAGAAATTCTTTTTCGAAGTCGACATGCTGCCCAACAATGAATCGAACAGCGCCAGCACGCCGTACCTCGGCGACGGCAGCGGTGTGCTGACACTACCACCCGGGTTTGATATCACAACCAGCCTCGGCACTGCGCTGCATCCGTTTGACATCGCGACCCAGCGCGAACGTGTCGGCCTCGGTGCCAGCCTGTTCAGCCAGCAGCGCTGGCGGCTGAAGGTGGCTGTCAGCCATGAAACCCGGGAGGGCATCGATCGCATGGGCGGTGCTATCGCGAACGGAACTGGTGGTGGTGGCGGAGCGAGTGGCGGCATTGTCGGCAATACCACGGCAAGCTTGCTACCGGAGCCGATTGATTATGTCACTGACCTGATGGATATAAGCCTGCAGTACGCGAAAGACGATGCGACGTTCAACATTGCCTACCATGTTTCGCTGTTCGAAAATAACCAGGCCTCGTTACGCTGGGAAGATCCGTTCGCGCCGGGGGTTTTCGGCAGCCAGGCACTCGCACCGGATAATGAGTTTCACCAGGTCTCACTCGCCGGGAGTTATGTCTTGCCGTGGAGCAGCCAGTTGACCGCGCTGGTGTCTACCGGGCGTATCACCCAGAACCAGGCTTTCCAGCCTTATACCATCAACCCGGCTGTGATTACCGATCCATTGCCGCGCAATTCGCTTGATGCAGAGGTGAGCGTTACCACCCTGCAGTTGAAACTGGCCTCGCGGCCAGTGTCAAAGCTGCGGCTGAATGCACAATATCGTTATGACAAGCGCGACAATGATACCCGGGTGGACAGTTTTGATACGGTGGTGGCGGATTCATTTAATCCTGCCGGCACAGTTCAGAACCGGCCGCTGAGCTATGATCGCAAACAGCTCAGGCTGGGCGCGAACTACCGCATCAATACCGCCATGCGTTTGCACGGCGGTTATCGCTACGACGATATGTCGCGTGACTACACAAATGCCGAGCGTGAAGATACGCAGGAAAACACCGTGTTTGCGAAATGGAAAATCAAACCGCATGCCGATGTCAATCTGGCATTGTATGCCGAGACCGGCGAACGCACTGGCAGTGATTACACTGCGCTTGCCAGTGAAAACCCGGCACTGCGCAAGTACTACCTCGCAGACCGGGTACGTCGCAAGACCGGGGCATCGGTCGCGTACCAGGCGGCTGACAACCTCAGCCTTGGCGCCAGCGCCGACCGCATCAAGGACGATTATAATAATTCGGATATCGGCCTGACTGAGTCCAGCCAGCCGAGTGTTACGCTGGATATCAGCTGGCAACCGCGCGAGGACATGACGACTTACGCGTTTTACAACCGCGAGGAGATCAGTTCCAGCCAGGCAGGTAG
>CAWKAL010000064.1:0-3851 GCA_963847575.1 uncultured Gammaproteobacteria bacterium | reverse complement strand
ATCTCTACGTATTGCGGCATTCGTGATGTGGATGGCCGCCGGTTTTGCCATGCTGGAAGCCGGACTGGTACGTTCAAAAAACACCGCAGAAATTCTGACCAAGAATGTTGTGCTGTTTGCCATTGCCTGCATCATGTACATGGTGGTGGGTTACAACATCATGTACCCCGGTGACGGCGTCAGTGAATTCTGGCCTGGCATTTCATTCTTCCTCGGTGGCGATAATACAACTGCAGATGTCATCGCCGGTGGAGAAGATGCACCTTACTATTCAAACCTGTCTGATTTCTTCTTCCAGGTGGTGTTCGTTGCCACTGCGATGTCGATCGTATCAGGTGCCGTTGCAGAACGTATGAAGCTGTGGAGCTTCATAGTGTTTGCTGTGGTCATGACAGGCTTTATCTACCCGATGCAGGGTTACTGGAAATGGGGCGGTGGTTTCCTTGATGCCGCTGGCTTTAGTGACTTCGCAGGCTCGGGTGTAGTGCATCTGTGTGGTGCGACTGCGGCGCTCGCCGGTGTGATTTTGCTGGGCGCACGTAAAGGCAAGTATGGTCCCAACGGTGAAATCCACCCGATCCCGGGTGCAAACCTGCCTTTGGCAACACTGGGTACGTTTATCCTGTGGCTGGGCTGGTTCGGTTTCAACGGCGGTTCGGAGCTTAAAGTCTCTAACGTCGAAGAAGCTAACGCAGTGGCCATGGTATTCGTCAACACCAATGCGGCAGCCGCCGGGGGTGTCGTTGCTGCGCTGTTGACTGCACGCATCCTGTTCGGCAAGGCTGATTTGACCATGATTCTTAATGGTGCACTGGCTGGCCTGGTGGCCATTACCGCAGAGCCGCTGACCCCGACCCCGGGTGTGGCGACACTGATTGGTGCCGTGGGTGGTGTGCTGGTGGTGTTTGCCATCGTCGGACTCGACAAGCTCAAGCTCGACGACCCGGTCGGTGCTATTTCGGTCCACGGTGTCGTGGGTATGTGGGGCCTGATGGCTGTGCCGCTCACCAATACTGGTGCCGGATTTGGTACCCAGCTGTATGGCCTGGTGGTTATATTTGCATGGACCTTCATCACCAGCTTCATCGTCTGGATGCTACTCAAGGCTGTGATGGGTATCCGGGTATCTGCTGAGGAAGAGTACGAAGGCGTCGATATCGGCGAATGTGGCCTCGAGGCCTACCCAGAATTTACCGGCAATTCATAGACTCCTGTTGGTAATGTTTTAGCCGGGTGCGCAAGCACCCGGCTTTTTTTTGTCCGGGATATGCGATTCGCCGCCAGATATGGTAAAAAACGTGTCTTGTTCATGCATCTACGGCCATGGGCCCGTGCAGGTACTGAGCCAGCATCCATAACCAGGAGTCAGAATGAAACTCATCAAGGCTATTATCAAGCCGTTCAAGCTCGACGATGTGCGCGAAGCACTCTCGGAAATTGGCATCAAGGGCATTACCGTGTCTGAAGTTAAGGGCTTCGGTCGTCAGAAAGGCCACACCGAGCTCTACCGCGGCGCTGAATATAAAGTCGATTTTCTACCAAAAGTCAAAATCGAAACCGCAGTCAGTGATGACCTGGTCGACACCGTGGTGGACACAATCCGCAGCGCGGCCAATACTGGCAAAATCGGCGACGGCAAGATTTTTGTTATTCCAGTTGAGCAGGCGGTGCGCATTCGCACCGGCGAGTCAGGCGACGAAGCGCTGTAATATGCAGGGCATCGACGAACACTGCCCTGGCTGAAGCGAGCGGGGCGATCGCCATATTCTGTGCAAGCCTGTGGCATCAGCACAAGCTGCGATAAGCAGAATCACCACGTTGAATCGAGAACACTCTATCCAGGGGGAAATGCAATGAATTCACTAAAAAGCCTGTCACTCGGGCTTATCTCAGTACTGCTGCTGTTGCCGGGCCTGGCCTATGCCGAGGGCGTTGATAGTGGTGATACCGCCTGGATACTGACATCGACAGCGCTGGTGTTGTTTATGACCTTGCCCGGGCTGGCGTTATTTTATGGCGGCCTGGTGCGTAGCAAAAACGTACTCTCGGTATTGATGCAATGTTTTGTCATTGCCTGCGTGGTCACAATTCTATGGGTGGTATACGGATACAGCCTGTCATTCGGTGAAGGCAATGCCTGGCTGGGCGACTTAAACAACGTGTTCCTCGGCGAAGTCACGCGTGAATCCACCAGCGGTACATTGCCAGAAACGGTCTTTGTCATGTTCCAGATGACATTTGCAATTATTACCCCGGCACTGGTGGTGGGTGGTTTTGCAGAACGCATGAAATTTTCCGCCATGCTGCTGTTCAGTATCTTATGGGTAACACTGGTGTACTTCCCGGTATGTCACTGGGTATGGGGCGGCGGCTGGCTGGGTGAGAAGGGCCTGCTCGATTTTGCCGGTGGTACCGTGGTGCATATCACCGCGGGCATAGCCGCGATTGTCGCAGCGGTTGTCATGGGTAATCGAAATGGTTTCCCGGAAACCCCGATGATGCCGCACAACATGACCATGACAGTGACCGGCGCGGGCATGCTCTGGGTCGGCTGGTTTGGATTTAATGCAGGCAGCGCGGTGGCTGCCAATGGTGATGCCGGGATGGCGATGCTGGTGACACATATCAGTGCCGCCTGTGGTGCCTTTACCTGGGCCGTGATGGAGTGGATCAAGTACGGCAAGCCCAGTGCCCTGGGTACCGTTACCGGGATGGTCGCCGGGCTGGGTACGATTACGCCGGCCTCCGGATTTGTCGGCCCCATGGGTGCACTGGTGATTGGTACCAGCGCCGGTATCGTGTGTTTCTTCGCCACGGGCTTTATCAAGCGTACCCTGAAGATCGATGATTCACTCGATGTGTTCCCGGTGCATGGTGTCGGTGGCATCCTCGGTACCTTTATGGCGGGGATATTTGTCTCGGCGAGTCTCGGCGGTGCTGGCTACGCCGAAGGCATGAATATGGGCTCGCAGCTGAGTGTGCAGTTACTTGGCATCATCGCCACCATGACGTGGACTGCGGTAATCACCTACATCATTATGAAAGTAGTCGGCGCAATGGTTGGCCTGCGTGTTTCTGATGAAGAAGAAACCGAAGGCCTGGATACCACGCAGCACGATGAACGCGGTTATATTCTGTAACGGCTATAGATGTTGCATGCAGGAAACCGGGCAAACCCCGGTTTCCTGTTGCTGTTAAATTCCAGAACAGAATATTATTTGTTGATTGAAATGGTCAGTACCATACAGATAGGGGGGTGCATGCGAAGGGCGTTTTTTTCTATTGCCTTGCTGGTAATTGCATTGCCACTGCATGCCGGTGTTTTTAAATGGACCGACAGTGATGGCCAGGTGCATTACGGTGACCAGCCGGGAGGTCCGGCAGATGCAGAAGAAATGAATGTAGATGTGGAGTCGTCCTCCGGCTTTGCGCTGGATGATGACGCCCGGGATGAAAAACGTCAGCGCCTGCTCGATGCCATGCAGGAAGACCGGCTGGAGAAAGAAGAGCTGCGCGAAAAAAATCGCGTCGAAAAAGAAAAACGGCAACGCAGATGCGTGCTGCTGAAAGACAAATTGCGTCGCGCTGAAAGGGCGAGCGCGATGTACAAGCTGGACAAGGAAGGAAACAGGGTTTTTTATTCTTCAGATCAGCGCAAAAGTTCGGAAGCGCGCCTGCGCGAACAGATCCGCAAAACCTGTCGCTAATCTTTTTTACTCTGGGCGAAGTTGTCCAATAACAGAACTCAGGGCGTGGTCGAAAATTGAGTGGCCCATGATGACCTTGGATCTGCCTTCCTCAATCTCGTGGGTGAATTCAGCAAATTCTTTTTCGACAATAATGTCGCCATT
>CAWKAL010000063.1:0-10825 GCA_963847575.1 uncultured Gammaproteobacteria bacterium | reverse complement strand
CCATCGCCAGTACGCCAGCGGCAGAAATTATTGCAGTTAGAGTCAGTGTGTCAAAAATGGGTTCCATTGTTACCACCTCGATTAGATTTTGGTATCAGCATTATTGCAGCATCTATGAAAACTGCCTGCCAATATGGACTAGCGCGGTAATTTGAATGATTAACGGCAGCTTCGTCTGGAATTAATCTGAATCCCGTTCACATCAGTTGTGCAGGGTGCGCCGTGCGCACCCATAATCGATGGCGGTAGTCCCGTGGACGCAGCGCATGACCCTGGCTGGATAAATAAACGACCTCCCAATACTGCATCACGATGATGCAAAAATTAAAAACCCGCACACCAATAGTGCTCAATCCTGGTTAAAAAATTGATGCAGGACCTTACGCATTTTGCAGCAATCGCTCAGCACCAGAACCAGCAGCATTACACAAACGGCTGTAATTATTACAGATATTGTCAGTGCGTCAAATATGGGTTCCATTGGTATCACCTCGTTCAGATGTTATTAATATTATTATTTTTTTAACATTTCCAGGGTAACTGCAAAATGCTTGCCAACATTGACAGGCACATTAATGCGGTTGATTAATGACGAGGGCGTGAATAGTCTGGATTCTAACGAGGTGGTTTTTTAGCAGGACGCACTCTGGTCGAATCGCCGCAAGCGTGGAGTGGATGCCATGTTTAAGTAAAGCCTTCACCGGCACTGCCGGTGAAGGCTTTGATAGGTGGCTGATCAGTGAACAGCGTCAGTCGCTGATGGGTATTGACTCGATCGAATAGTCTTTTTCTGTTAACCGCGCCTGCGCTGCAGCAATTCTCGCTATCGGCACACGATGCGGTGAACACGATACATAGTTCAGTCCCACGTAATGGCAGAAGCGTACCGACTCGGGGTGTCCACCCTGTTCACCACAAATGCCGACGCGTAAATCAGGACGGGTTTTGCGCCCCCAGTTGACCGCAATTTCCATCAGTCGGCCCACGCCCTTGACGTCGAGGACTTCGAACGGGTTGTGCTGCAGAATTTTGGCTGTCTCATACAGCGGCAAAAACTTGTTTTCGGCGTCTTCGCGTGAGAACGAGAACGTCGACTGGGTCAGGTCGTTGGTGCCAAAGGAGAAGAACTCGGCGATTTTTGCCAGGCGACCGGCGCGCATACAGGCACGTACCACTTCGATCATGGTGCCGAATTTAAAATTCAGCTGGACATTGTATTCAGCTTCAACTTCAGCTTTAACGCGATCGACAATATCTTTCACCCAGTGCAGTTCCTGCCCGGTGCAAACCTGTGGCACCATGATTTCCGGGTGCACGTCAAAGCCTTCTTTCTGGCACTCGGCTTCGGCTTCGAGCACAGCGCGAATCTGCATGGCGTAAATTTCCGGGTAGGTAATACCAAGGCGAACACCGCGGTGACCCAGCATCGGGTTGACTTCGAACAGTTCGCGCACCTTGTGCAGCATCTGGGTTTTCTTGGCAATCGCGGCATCGACCAGTTCGCGACCGCCGGGCCCAAAGGGTGCGGGCATCTGCCTGACATCGGCTTCACGTTTGAGTAGTTGCATGGTGTTGACCAGGTCATTCACGCCTTCGACCGCACCGCGCAGTTGTGTCAGGTGTTCGATTTCCTGCTCAAGCTGTTTTTCATTGGGCAGGAATTCATGAATCGGCGGATCAAGCAGGCGGATGGTGACCGGTCTCGGCGACATGATTTTGAGAATTGCCTTGAAGTCGTTGCGCTGTATCGGGCGTAAACGGTCCAGTGCTTCCTGGCGTGCGTCCATGTCTTTGGCAATAATCATGTCGATCACAATCGGTAGCCTGTCCTGTGCATTGAACATGCGCTCGGTGCGGCACAGGCCGATGCCCATGGCGCCGTAATCAACCGCCTGGGTAGCGGCTTCGATGGTGTCGGCATTGGTCATGATCTTGAGTTTTGCGTATTCATCGGCCCAGCTCAGCAGGGTGCGCAGGTCATCAGAAAACTTCGGCGGCACGGTGGGGATTTTGCCGAGGTAGACATGTCCGTTACCGCCATCAATGGTAATCACATCGCCTTCGTGCAAAATGGTATCGCCCACCTGTGCAGTGTGTTTTTCAACATCGACCTTGATGCCTTCGGCGCCGGCGACGCAAGGCTTGCCCATGCCACGCGCTACGACGGCAGCGTGTGAGGTTTTACCGCCACGGCTGGTGAGTACACCTTCAGCCGCAAAGAAACCGTGGATGTCTTCAGGCTTGGTTTCTTCGCGCACCAGGATCACCAGTTCGCCTTTTACTTTGGCCTGTTCGGCACGGTCGGCATCAAACACGATTTTGCCCGAGGCCGCACCCGGTGAAGCCGGCAGGCCCTGGACCACTGACAATGCCTTGTGATTCGGGTCGAGCATAGGGTGCAACATCTGGTCGAGCTCTTCCGGATCGACGCGCATGATGGCTTCCTGGCGACTGATGAGTTCATCCTTGACCATTTCCACCGAGGTGCGCACGCGCGCGGCAGCGTTCATTTTGCCGTTACGGGTTTGCAGGCAGAACAGGATGCCTTTTTCGATGGTGTATTCGTAATCCTGAACTTCGTGATAATGATTTTCCAGTCGGTCACGCAGTGCCACCAGTTGCTTGTACATTTCGGGCATGACATTTTTGAGTTCATGTACCGGCTTGGGTGTGCGAATGCCGGCGACCACGTCTTCGCCCTGGGCATTGACCAGGAACTCGCCGAACATGACGTTCTCACCGGTGGCAGGATTACGCGTGAAACCCACGCCGGTGGCGCAGTCATCGCCCATGTTGCCGAACACCATGGTCTGTATATTTACCGCGGTGCCGTTGGCCATATCGGGCGTGATCTTGAATTCGCGACGATAATCCACCGCGCGCTTGCCCGACCACGAATTGAACACCGCCTTGATCGACAGCGTCAGCTGTTCGTAGACATCTTCGGGGAAAGGCCGACCGGTCGTGTTTTTAACCACTTCGAGAAAGACCGAGCTGATTTCGCGCAGGTTGTCGGCAGACAGTTCGATGTCCGCCTTGGCGCCTTCACGTTGTTTCAGGGCTTCGAAAGGTTTGTCGAATTTGTCATCCGCAATGCCCAGCGCGACCTTGCCGAACAACTGGATAAAGCGGCGATACGCATCCCAGCCGAAACGCTCATTGCCGGTTTGTTTAATCAGGCCGGGCAGGGTGGCTGAATTGAGGCCGAGGTTGAGGATGGTGTCCATCATGCCCGGCATGGAAAGCGCGGAACCCGAACGCACTGATAACAGCAGCATATTATCCGGGTCACCAAAGCCCTTGCCGGTAGCCTGTTCAAGTGCCTTGATTTCTGCATGCACCTGGTCCATCAGTTCTGCGGGCATATCACGATTCGCGTTCGCCAGGTAACCCAGGCAGGCTTCGGTGCTGATGACAAACCCGGGTGGCACGTTAATGCCGATCTGGGTCATTTCGCACAGGTTGGCGCCTTTGCCGCCGAGCAGTTTCTTGTTCTTGCCATCGCCGTCTTTGAAGGCATACACATAGCGTGTACTGGACGTATTGCTGGCGGCTTGTTTTTCAGGGGCGGTTGCTTCCAAAATATTGATCTCCTGACAGACTTACGAGCGGCATGTCATGTATGTGATTAGGTGGTTTTGCTGTTGCTGCCAGGCGACCCTCGAAGGGGTTTCTTATAGCGCATGACAGCAGGTGATTGGGTTTTATCTTATGCCTGTTTGTAATGATAATCATGCACATGTAATTGATGCACGTCAATAAAACACGGGAATGGCTCAATCGGCTACAAACATGGCCTGCGATTCGCCGGGAATGCCATTACCCAGCGCTGGGGAGGGATTCCAGGTGTTGGCAACCGCGTCGCTGAGTGCGCCCCCTGGCGGCACTATAGTAAGTGTGGAAGGGAAAAGTTCCCGCCTGCCTGGCTCCCAGGCTAAAAAAATATATTTTTCAAACCTCTTGTGGTCGTCTGCAGTAAGCATATAGTTATGCGCGTGCAGATAGTCTGCACCGGTACCTCCCCGCAGACTGTGGCTGACGTAAATACGTCGTCCGGCTTGTCGAGAATCACGCTGCGCTAACGTAGTGCGTACCGTTTCCAAAAGCTAGAGGTAGCCAAAATGAAAACTCTGTATTCCTTAATTACCACAGCGGCCTTTTGTACCGCGATGTTCGCGCAGACCGCCGGTGCCAATCCAGCTGTCGAATTGTTCAAGAAGCTTGATGCTGACGGCAATGGTGTACTGACCCCGAGAGAAGCCGAAGCAAATGCAGATATTGCTGAAAACTTCGAAGACAGCGATGACAACAATGACGGCAAGCTTGATATGGCTGAATTCCAGGCGATGGACGTCACCGACGAATAGTTCGGCGTTTTATGCATAAACACAACACGCGTTCGTTTGTTGTGTGAGAAACTGGCCAGCGACAGACATTCATGTCTGTCGCTGGCTTTATTTTTTGTGCATCCCAGGTGAAATGCCACTGCAGGGCGTTAGCAGCAGCGGCATGCTCCTGGAAAATTACTGGCAGTGACAAGGCAGGGTGGGCATTGCCCGGCATTGAAATCGGCGGGCAGTGCCCGCCCTACGATGATGTTTTCAGCGAACAATGTAACAAGGTAGGGTGGGCATTGCCCAGCATTTAAAACGGCGGGCAGTGCCCGCCCTACGGTAATATTTTCAGCGAACAATGTGCCAGAGCAGGGTGGGCATTGCCCAGCATTTACAACGGCGGTCAGTGCCCGCCCTACGGTAATATTTTCAGCGAACAATGTGCCAGGGCAGGGTGGGCATTGCCCAGCATTTATAACGGCGGGCAGTGCCCGCCCTACGGTAATATTTTCAGCGAACAGTGTGACAAGGCAGGGTGTGCATCACCCAGCATTTAAAACGGCGGGCAGTGCCCGCCCTACGGTAATATTTTCAGCGAACAATGTGCCAGGGTAGGGTGGGCATTGCCCAGCATTTACAACGGCGGTCAGTGCCCGCCCTACGATGATGTTTTCAGCGAACAATGTGCCAGGGTAGGGTGGGCATTGCCCAGCATTTAAAACGGCGGGCAGTGCCCGCCCTACGGTAATATTTTCAGCGAACAATGTGCCAGGGTAGGGTGGGCATTGCCCACCATTTACAACGGCGGGCAGTGCCCGTCCTACGATGATGTTTTCAGCAAACAATGAGCCAGGGTAGGGTGGGCATTGCCCACCATTTACAACGGCGGTCAGTGCCCGTCCTACGATGATGTTTTCAGCAAACAGTGTGACAAGGCGGGCTATGCATTGCCCAGCATTTGCAACCGCAGTCTGCAGCTACAGGATAACTGGCAGGCGCCGATTCTCCGGCCGGGTCAGCAGGATTTGTACCGTGCCAATAGCGCGTTCGATAAAACCGCCTTCGCAGTAGCAGAAATAATATTCCCACATACGGATGAATTCATCGGGATACCCCAGGGCGTGGATTTCATCCAGCCGTGAGAAAAACCGCTGGTGCCAGTCGCTTAAAGTGCGCGCATAATGCGGACCAATATCCTGCAAATGGAACAGTTTCATGTCGCTGTGCTGGCAGATGGCTGCGCTCATCGCGGTGACGGAAGGCAGGAAACCGCCCGGGAATATAAACTTCTTGATGAAATCAACATCGTTCAACGCAGTTTTGTACAACTGGTCCTGGATGGTAATTGCCTGCAACAGCATCATGCCATCGGGTTTGAGCAGGCTGGCACATTTTTCGAAGTAGGCGGGCATGTACTGGTGGCCAATGGCTTCGATCATTTCGATTGAAACCAGTTTGTCATACTGCCCGCTTAGATCGCGGTAGTCCTGTTTTAGTACAGTGATGCGATCTTCAAGTGCATGCTGTTTTACCAGCTCGCTGGCATGCGCGAACTGTTCGTCGGAAATGGTTGTGGTGGTTACGTGACAGCCGTATTCACTGGCGGCATGCAGTGCAAGGCCGCCCCAGCCAGTGCCGATTTCAAGTAAATGGTCACCCGGGTGTAAATCGAGTTTTTTGCACACCAGGTCGAGCTTGGCGACCGCGGCCTGGTCCAGCGACATATCATCGTGTTCATAATAGGCGCTGGAATACATCATCTTGCTATCGAGAAACAGTTTGAACAGGTCATTGCCGATATCGTAATGCGCACTGATATTTTTTTTGCTGCCCAGCCGGGTGTTGCGCTGCAACAGGTGTGACAACTTGTGAAACGGCGCCTTGATACGTGCCAGGCTGAAATCCATGCTGTCGAGCACATTGCGGTTACGCAAAAATATACGCACCAGGCCGAGCAGGTCGGAGCAGTTCCAGCTGCCCTTGATATAGGCCTCGCCCGAACCGCTGCTGCCGCCAAACAGCACATCGGTGTACATGCTGGGATGGACCACATCGATGTGCACCCGCAGCGGAAAATCCTCCGTCACCTTGCCGAAGTAATATTCGGTATGGTTTTCACGCACCACGATTTCACCGGCCTCTATCTTGCTCAGCTGCCTGTGCACGAGTTTTCTCGCCAGTTGCGTTATCCAGCCTGAATCCTGTGCCTGGTTCAGGTCGATCGCTAAAGGGATAATTGAACGACTCATGTTTTACCTCGTAGATACCGGTTTTTTGTCAGTGTCAGAATGCGCGCCAGGATGATCAGCGCCAGGGTGACCAATAAAGGGCACGCGTTTAAGAAACAGTATTAAGGCCTGGTAGTAAATACCCACGACCACTTTCAGGGTGATGACCGGGTACTTTAGTAACACCCGCGCCATGCTGGCATGGTCAATCGGCTGATACACCAGGTCAAGCGTGGCGTCAAAAATCTTTTCATCATCGATAAAGTTTTGCATATGCACAGTCAGGCGTTCATCGGGCTGATTAAAACGCCAGTCGTAATTCATGTTCATTGGCATGAATGGCGAAACGTGAAACTGTTTTATCGGTTTGTATTGCAAATGCGCCGTGGCATCTTTCGTGATGGCTTTTAGATTATCATTGGCCGCCAGCACATAACAATATTGCTCGCCCCACGGAGTATTGTTAACTTCGGCAACAATGTGCTCGACATGGCTGTCATCTCTGTCATAGCAATAATAAAAGCTCACCGGGTTGAAACCGTGGCCAAAATACCGGCAGTGCGTCAGTAATCGGACCGGGCCTTCGGGGCGTATGCCGGTGTGCGCCTGCACTTTGTCGCGCACACACTCTATTAAGGGTTTATCCGCATCGCCCATATGATCAGACCGCTTGAACCACGCCAGGTTGAAACGCCCTGACGACCACAACCAGAACGGTGCGAACAACACGGGCAGTTCATCCAGGTCGAGGTACATCATGTACATTCGATAATTAAATGCGTGGTTCACCGGGGTAAACCGGCGATGCCTAACTTGCCCTTCGTAGATGCAGCTCTTCATGCATAGTCTCGTTAAAATGTTTGACTGCATTCATTGCGCTGACTACGCCATCTTCATGGAAGCCATTGCGCCAGTAGGCGCCACAATACCAGGTGCGCTGTTGCCCATTGAGCTCGTTATGCCGCGACTGCGCGATAACAGAATCAGGTGTAAACAGCGGGTGTTCGTAGTGAATATGTTTAATGATACTGGCTGGATCGACTGCATCCGGGTTATTCAGCGTGACATTGAATGTATTCTCAGACTTTAAACCCTGCAGAATGTTCATGTTGTAGGTCAAAAGTACTTTCTCGGGCTGTTTTTTCAGAATGTGATAATTCCACGCCGCCCATGCCAGGCGCCGTTTCGGTAAAATCGATTTGTCTGTATGCAAAACGGCCTCGTTGGCGAGGTAGGGGATCGCACTCAATACTTCGCGCTCAGCCTGGCTGGGTTCATCCAGCATGCGTAAGGCCTCGTTGGTGTGCGTGGCGATAAACACCGCATCGTGTGATTCGACACCGTACTGGCTGACAATATCCACGTGGTCTGCAAAACGGCGTACTTCTTCCACTTTTGTATGAATGCGTATTTTGTCGAGAAAAGGTTTTGTCAAAGGTTTTAGATACTGCTTTGATCCGCCCTTGATCACATGCCAGACCGGGCGATCATTCACCGTCAACAGGCCATGGTTGTGAAAAAAGCGAATAAAAAACCGCGCCGGGAAATCGCGCATCAACGCGGGCTCAGTCGACCAGATGGCTGCACCCATGGGAATAATATACTGATGCTTGAATTCTTCGCTGTAGTGGTGCTTGTCAAGATACTCGCCCAGCGGTAACTCGCCGTCTTCCTGTTCTAGCGAATGCACCGCCTCACGGTTGAAACGCAATATGTCTTTCACCATGCGCAAAAATGAGCGCCGGAACAGGTTGCTGCGCTGGGCAAACATGCTGTTGATCGTGTTGCCGTTATATTCCAGCCCGGTGTTCTCGTTCTTCACGCTGAAGCTCATGGTGGTCGGCTGCGATTCAACATCGAGTTCCTTGAGCAGGCGGGTAAACTCCGGGTAGGTGCGGTGGTTGAATACAATAAACCCGGTGTCAATCGCGTGGCGTTCATCCACGGTACTCGATATCGTGGGTCTGGGTATGGCCGCCGACATAATCACCTGCCTCGTACATAGTCACGTCGTGCTGTTTGCTCAACTGGTACGCGGCGACATTGCCTGAAATACCTGAACCGATAACGGCGATTTTCATAATGGATCTCCCTGGGGTGCACATGATTGCATGATCTCGGGCCAGCATTGTGGAACGCGCTGTATCTGCTCGATGTCGTAGCCGGTGCTTTCCACGAATTTAACTATTTTGTTGTACTGGGCGGGCGATATTTCAGGCGTGCGCGCCATGATCCAGACATAGTCCCGGGCTTCGCGCGCAATCACCGTGACCGAGTAGTTGTCATCGAGATACACAATCCTGTAATCGGCCTTGAAGGGCCAGATAAACTGCATGCCCCAGGTGGCATTGGTCTCGGTATCGGTGATGTAACCGGTGGGATGATAGGTTTTTCGCTCACCCTCAAAACTGCCATCAAGAAATGTAAACGTGGTGGCAATGCTGCCATCGTCGTTGTGCGCGTAAGATTCAACCGCGTTATGCGCAGTTGTTTCGAGAAACGTCGGGATGTTTGCAATCACATACCAGTCGCCCATAAAGCGGTCCAGCTCGACATGTTCGACAGTGGGCATGGGTGCATAATGACTGCATCCGGACAACAGGCCTGCGCAGGCTGCATAAACAAGCTTTTTCATAGCTTTGCACCTGGTTTGTTCTGCCCCGGCTGTGGCAGGTAACGCAACACCGCGCCGCTGCTGGTGGTGCTTTCGAGGGCCAGCCAGTGTTTTTCAGGCGTGTACCACAGATCAATCTTCGCGTTTTTGGCGATCAGCCGGTAATGCCGTGTGTCGACTTCCTGGTCATCCAGTTTCAGGCGCGCATCACCCAGGTCTGTCAGTTCGACCGCTTCGTATTCACCGGTTTGTACATTGAGCAACTTGCTGCTGCTGAGCAGGCCGATGTCCCAGTAGGCAAACGAGCGAACACAGCCTTCCAGCGTGGCGCTGTTATCCTGCGTTGTCACCAGCAGGTTCTGCGCCTGCTGTTTGCTGCTGACGGCGAACATGTCACCATTGTCATCGGTGCTGGCCTTAATATTGACCAGGCAGCCATCGCGCCATTGTTCCTTTGCTTCATGTTGATATGAATACACCGGGATATACAGAAAGGTGACATCAAATTGCGCGCTGGAATGCACATCAATGGTGTTCTGCTGACGGTTGATTTCAAACCTGTGATACCCGATCGGGTCATCGTCGAGCAATACCCTGAAGTTCCAGACCTCGGTTGAAGGGGCGGATTCAAGCGCACGCGCAAGGCTGCTGTTGATCAACAACAGCGCCAGCATACTAATTATCAAAGTGTAATGACGCAGGGACATGGTTTAGTTCACTCCACCGGGATTGAGCCGGGATTTACGTGGTTTGCCGGGAATAAACGCGTTGGTCGATTCGATATAGTCACGGTAGGCTGCGCGCCGTCCGCTGATATCTTTTTCCATCAAAGACACGCCGGATACCTTGAGCAACAGGAAGGTCATCAGCAGCGGCGCAAACACGGTCCACCATGCACCGACTGACACTGCCAGCAGGTAATAGCCCCACCACACCAGGGTTTCACCGAAGTAGTTCGGGTGGCGTGAATAGCGCCACAAACCGCTGTCGAGCACCTTGCCCTTGTTGTCCGGGTTCGACTTGAAACGATACAGTTGCAGGTCTGCAATCGACTCGATGAGAAATCCCGGCAGCCACAGGCAGACAGCGAGTATCTGTATCACGCCGATGTCAGCGTAACGTGGTAGCAACAGGCAACAATGGAACGGAAATGATCCACGCCAGCACCGCCTGCAGGCCGAACACTATATAAAGGCTTTTGAAGCGAAAGTGGGGTTCGTTGTTGGCGCGAATTTCGCGGTAGCGCCGGTCTTCGGGCTCGCCCGCATTGCGCAGGGTTAAAAACAGCTGAAAGCCGCAACGCCCACAGGCTGACCATGACCAGCATCAGTATTGTAGTCGGGCTCAGCGTGTCCACGCTGCTCGCATAATAAAACGCAGCGGCGAGAAACATCAGTGACCACAGGCTGTCGACGATACTGACATCGTCATTCACCAGGCTGTACAACCAGGTAACAACGCCCAGGCCAAGCATTACAGCCAGGCCGCCGCTCCACAGGATCCAGAATTCATTCATAGTGTTTCCGCCTTCAATGCATTTGCAGGCACTGACTGATAGCCGTTAAAGAACCGGGTGAGATACACCAGCAGGGGCATGATCAGGCTCCAGCCGATACCAATAATCACCAGGGTGATAAGCGGCGGATTGA
>CAWKAL010000062.1:0-29598 GCA_963847575.1 uncultured Gammaproteobacteria bacterium | reverse complement strand
GGTGGCGGCGTCCTGAATGCAATTGACGGCTGGCACGAAGCCTTCAGCCTGCCGCAGGCGAACCGGCCCAACGTGGCCGATAATGGTTTTCACATCCGTTACCTGGATAATTCGAACACGGTTGTCGATATAGTCGATTCCAGCAGCGGTATTGGCGATGTACAGCTCGGACTGGGCAGACAGCTGCATGCATCGGCAAATCACGCCAGCAGTGTATGGCTCAGCGCCGACCTGCCCACGGGCAATCAACGCGAGTTAACCGGCAGTGAACACACCGACTTCATTCTGCAACTGGCCAGCGTGCATAAACTTCATAACGACTGGCAACTCGATGCCAGCCTGGCACTGGTATTACCGGGCGATTCGCAACTCAATGGCGTCGAAGTCGCTGACACTGTCTGGTTTGCACACACCGGACTCGAATGGAATGCACATCGCGCGTTTGATTTGCGCGTGCAACTCAATGGCCACACCGACATATATCCTGACAGCAGCCTGAAACTACTCGGCAGCAGTTACCTGATCGTGTTCGGCGGGCGCATCCAGCTTGACGACTGCGCGGATTTTGATATCGCCATCAGCGAAGACCTGAAGGTGGGCGCATCACCCGATGCAAGCTTTATCTTCAGCTACCGGCAACGCACCGGCTGTGATTGAGACAGACTTAATTATTGCCGACAAATTTTCAGGGCAATAAAAAACGGCGACCGAAGTCGCCGTTTTTTTAGTATTAACAAATCGTGCTTATGCGCGACGACGTGCAACACCTACCAGGCCAAGCAGACCAGAACCGAACAGCCAGACAGCTGCAGGAACAGGCACTGGCTCAAGGTCGACAGCCAGAACGCTGCCTGATTTGTCAGACCCGTCCGCAGCCACACCATCAAAATTAATCAGGTATGTATCCGGGCTGGATTGCAGCGAAAAACTTGAATCGCCCGCGTAACCAGCACCCCAGTCAATACCAAGAACGAACTCGTTGCCACCGGCCAGCGTTATCGATCCGCCAGATGTGTTAGTAACATCGAAAAACTCGGCATCCCATGAGCCATCCAGATTGTCGGAAAATACTACGTTACCACCCATTGATCCAATGATCAGGGCGGTACCGCCAAAGCCTGTGTCATCATCAAACAGCGCCAGAGTGCCGCCATCGGTTGTGATACCCGCAAAATCAAACTGAATGAAATCAGTGTCTTCATTGGTTGGAGACCAAATCGTGGTTGCAGATGCAGCAGCGGAGGACAAACCAAGCACCGCAATGCTAGTTATGTGAGAGATTTTCATGTTTTATTTCCTTGTTTAATAATTGTTTATTAATTTTAATGATTACACGGTAATTATTACTAATTCCCATAATTCGGATTTCTCTGGCGACTCGTAAATGAAATACGCAGAAGAATCTTGCCAAGTAGTAATACAACAAACGTGCCAACTTAGCGAAAAATTAATATGTACTTATATTTCAATTAGTTAAAATCCAGCAGGAAGAATGACGGAAACTCCTGCGAACATAGTGTATTAATTACCGACAAATACACTGGGCAAAATTCAACTAATGGGCTGTTTTCAGGCAGTTAACTGCGAACAAGCCACCTCTATTTACAACACCAACACTCAAAAATATGTACAATTCACCACACCTGACTAAATATTTACTTATTATTCATAATGATACATGATTTTACAAACATGTAAATTTTGTCGACAATATATTAGAAAACGATTCTTGATGGATTCAAGGATTTATCCATAGTCTGATGCCTATTAGTAAATATTGCCGACACAATCGGCCTCATAAAAAAGGCTTTATCTACCAGAGCGTCCGCAAAAGAGGCATTGTGCACCAGTTACATACCTCGATCGCTTAGTTGCACGCCACATACACGGTAATTTGAAACCAAAAGATCCAGCGACATCTGAATTCTGTCTAAGACAGCGATAACAACCGCGGTATATTCCAGGCGAAAAAAAATCAGCGACCGAAGCCGCTGATTTTTTAGAATTACACTGCCTCGTGATTAAACGCGACGGCGTGCAACTCCAACCAGGCCAAGCAGACCAGAACCGAACAGCCAGACAGCAGCAGGAACCGGGATAGCAGGCGCTAGGTCGACAGCCAGAGTACTGCCTGATTTGTCGGACCCGTCCGCAGCCACACCATCAAAATTAATCAGGTATGTATCCGGGCTGGATTGCAGCGAAAAACTTGAATCGCCCGCGTAACCAGCACCCCAGTCAATACCAAGAACGAACTCGTTGCCACCGGCCAGCGTTATCGATCCGCCAGATGTGTTAGTAACATCGAAAAACTCGGCATCCCATGAGCCATCCAGATTGTCGGAAAATACTACGTTACCACCCATTGATCCAATGATCAGGGCGGTACCGCCAAAGCCTGTGTCATCATCAAACAGCGCCAGAGTGCCGCCATCGGTTGTGATACCCGCAAAATCAAACTGAATGAAATCAGTGTCTTCATTGGAGGGTGTCCAGATCGTGGCCGAAAATGCGACTGACGAAGCCGTCATTAAAGCCGTCGCAGCTAAATAATTAGTTAGTTTCATTTTTTAACTCCTTCCTTATACACAGTAGATATAACCTTCTGGATGACATGATAAAGCAACTTGCCAGACAACATGCATCCACGAAATAATCGCTTGACACCCACCCGTGAAAATGAACACCAAGTACCACTATATAAGCATACAAAATACATGCCAGCCCAGCAAAATATTAAAAATCATTGACTTACATCTAGGTCAAAGCAAAATATTTTCATTGTGTAATTATTTTCGACTTTGCGGTGTGATAGCAGCAACCACGGGGAAAACTATTTATTCATACATATCAAATGATTAGATGATTCCCGCTGATAACACCAATGCCTTACATGCCTGTCTAAAAATGCCGATCAAACGAGAATTACCATGCAAATACTATTTTTGCTTTATATATCAGATAGATATATTATATATAATTGTAAAAATTTTCGACAAGCCAGTTTCAACCTGATTTCAGACACCAGGAATTAACACTGCTGGCTTTATCGCCAGATACTGTTCGTGGTCGGATGCGGATTCAACAGAAACAAAAAGCCTGTATTTGCTACCTGAGCTTTCTTCTGAGCACACCCGTTATCAACAGTGCAAACACCATGACGGGGGCGAGCGAACCACTGGAACTACTCGCTGGTGCCGGTGGTGCTGGAGGCGCCGCTGGTGCCACCGTTGCCGCTGGCGCTGGGAATGTAATTGAACTGGCTGGTGCAACGGTATCCCAGGTCAGCGCATATCCATCCGCATTGTTATCACCCAGCACACGCAGATGATAACTACCGGGAGCTGCAACCACATAATTAATCGCTTCGTTTAGACCACTGGCATTCAACGATGAGGCCAGCAGGGTACCACCGGGGTCTCGCAATTCAAGATCAAGATCAATCGTCGTAGCCAGTTCAGTATTGTTGAACCTTACAGAAGCAAGCACACGTTCGTTGCCCGGGGTGACTTCAATACTGTACCAGTCCTCATCCGACTGCGAGCCAAAAACCACCGATGCGGCCGTGATTGCTTTGACATCGGCATTTGTATTATTCATTTCATAGTCATCATCGGCCGTGGTCAGCTCCGACCAGGTCAAGGTATAACTGTTCCCCTGGTTACCCTGTGGAGAGCCACCACCGTATACGTTAATATAAAAGCCACCTGGGCCTGCAGGCACACTATGATCCAGAAATTCATGATCAGTAGTATTCCCTGTACCAGCCGTTCTCAATGTTCCCGGCACCAGTGGCGGTGGTTGCGTAGTTACATTTCCATCATCAAAAAAACTCATCTGGATATTGCCATCGGCATGGGTAAAGGTCAGGTCGATCAACAACCGCTGACCGCCAGTGGCATTAATCACATACCAGTCATCGTCAGACTGCGTGCCGACGACAGTGGTGTCCTGCGCAAGCGCAGTCGCGGTCTGCCAGGTGTTATTCGGCTCGTTATCCGCAATGGCATTGGTAAATAAAAAAACAGCGGGAATGATGAAGTGAGTCGCACGCATTAATCTGCCCCATACGTAGTTCAGGATGTGGATCTAATTTTGATTAAAACATTTGCTTCAGATTTATCGAGCCGGCCTTCTATGACTCGCAGCCTGCATTAAGCCGATGGCAGAATGGGACTGGATACTGATTCTTATAGGCACAAATCGCCATGAAATACATAAATACCAGCGAAATATGCTCACGATTTCGAAATTAATGCTGGCAATTCAAAGCTGGCGGCCTGGCAATACCTGCTTCAGCAATGCGCTATCCATGCTCAGTTTATGCACCTGTGTACTGAGCTCCCTGCGCCAGTTGCGCGCTCCGGGCATGCCGGCGAACAGGCCATAAATATGCCGGGTGATGGAATGCAGCCGCGTGCCGGCGCGTAGTTCGTCATCAATATAGGCGAGCAGCTGCTCTACCACCTGCTCGCGCGTAACGGGATCAATCTGCGAATGATAAAAACGCCGATCTACTTCGGCTAGCATGAAAGGATTGTGGTAGGCCTCGCGGCCGAGCATGACACCGTCAACATGCTGCAGGTGTTGCCCGGTTTCTTCAAGCGACTTGATACCGCCGTTGATGACTATGTTTAATCCCGGGCGCGCCTGTTTGAGCTGGTAGACCAGATCGTAGCGCAATGGTGGAATATCACGGTTCTGTTTCGGGCTTAGCCCCTGCAACCAGGCTTTTCTTGCATGGACGATAAAGGTATCACAGCCCGTTGCTGCGACCGTGTCGACAAAACGTTCAAGACCGGCGTAATCTTCCATGTCATCAATACCGATACGGCATTTCACGGTCACCGGGATACGCACACCTGAATTCATCGCCGCGATGCAGTCTGCAACCAGTTGCGGCTCGGCCATCAGGCAGGCGCCGAAACGGCCGGACTGCACCCGGTCACTGGGGCAACCGACGTTCAGGTTGATCTCGTCGAAACCCAGGTCTTCGGCAATATGTGCGCACTCAGCCAGCTCAGCCGGGTCGCTGCCGCCCAGCTGCAAAGCCAGCGGATGTTCCGCAGGGTGGTATTTCAACAGGTATTCACGCTGGCCGTGCAGCACCGCGCCGGTGGTGACCATCTCGGTATACAACAGCGTGTGTTGACTAATCAGCCTGAGGAAATAGCGCGCGTGACGATCGGTCCAGCCCATCATCGGCGCGACAGAAATGATTCGTGCCAGCATCGCGGTATTTTATCAGTGCTGCGGCGCGTCTGCCGACCCTGGCTTGATTAATTGTGCCTGCAGCATCATCGCAGTCGCCGCCGGGGTCTGGTTGATGACCGCCGCGAAGGCCGCCAGAATTTTATCTGCCCGCTCGCGGTAGTGTTTCTCCCCGGTCAGATACAGACAGGCGCTTCAGGTTTTCGACACTGACTGCATTCGCCGCCGGCAGTGCGCCGTCGTAAGCAGTTCGGGTTCGAAACAACAGCGTATGGTCGTTGTCATCGCTGTCGAAATACCCGGCCTGGTTTTCATCGAGCAGCTGCGCATCCTGCGTTTGCTGCAATTTCACCGCCAGTGCCAGCAGGGTTTTATCCTGCGCGACACTATATACATCCAGTGATGCACGCACGGTCCATGCATAGTCATCGAGCCCGGCTGCAATTCCGGCAGCTGAACCGCGCGCACGTCGCAACAGCCTGCCGGTGTTATCGTCGAGTAAAGTAGTGTGTAAATATTTGAGTGCATTTTGCGCCGCCACTAACCAGCGTTTTTCGCCGAACGCCCGGTAGCCATCGATCAACGCACTGATCATCATGCCATTCCACGCGGTGACGATTTTGTCATCAAGATGCGGACGCGGGCGTAGCTCTCGAACCTTGATCAACTTTTGTTTTGCATTATCCAGTACAGCCTGGCGTGATGACTCGGGGGCTTTATTCTCTGCCATGTCGTTAATGCGTAAGATATTGCGCTGTCCAAACTCTTTTTGCGGATCGGAAGAAATATTGCCCTGCGGTAACACCGAATAATATCCCGCGAATACATCGAACGACTGTTTACCGAGGATTTTTTCAAGCTCGGCTGCATGCCATAAATAATAAGCACCTTCTGCATGCTCTCCCGGTGATTCCGGGCGTTCAGAATCCGCATCCAGCGCAGAATAAAAACCGCCTGCCGGTGAAGTCATTTCACGCAGCACGAAATCCAGCGTACCTGTTACAACCTCTTTATAGAGTGGCTGCGCATCGAGCTGGTACATACGCGCATAGGCCATCACCGCCAGCGCCTGCGAGTACAGCATTTTTTCAAAATGCGGCACCTGCCACTCGGCATCGACCGAATAGCGATGAAAACCGCCGCCGAGCTGATCATAGAGCCCGCCCTGCGCCATGTGCGTAAGCGTAGTCTGCATCATGGCCCTGGCGCGCTCAGCCACCACGCCTTGCTGCTCTGCAAGCGCGAGCAAATAGATGAATATTCCGGGCCGGGGGAATTTGGGGGCATCACCAAAGCCGCCATCCTCGGGATCAAATTCGGTGGCAATTTGTGCCAGCGCCAGCGGATGAATATTGTCACGCAGCTTTTCCGCTGCCGAGGATTCCACGGCATTGGCCCTGATGCGCGCAGTAATTTGCAGCGCAACATCATCGACCCGCTCACGTTGTTCTGACCAGAGTCGCTGTATTTCCACTAACAGCCCTTTTAAACCACGATGCTCACCGCGTGTCTCCGGCGGAAAATACGTTCCGGCATGAAACGGCTCCAGCCGCTGGTTGAGAAACACCGTCATCGGCCAGCCGCCGTGTCCGTTGATCAACTGCGTCGCAGCCATGTACACGTTATCAATATCGGGACGTTCTTCGCGGTCGACCTTGATAGCGACGAAATGCTGGTTGAGCAGTTTTGCAATGTCTTCGTTTTCGAATGATTCGTGCGCCATCACGTGGCACCAGTGGCAGGTGGAATAGCCAATCGAGAGGAAAATGGGTTTATTTTCCTTGCGGGCTTTTTCGAAGGCCGCGTCACCCCATGGATACCAGTCCACCGGGTTGTAGGCATGCTGTAACAGATAGGGACTGGTTTCGTCGATCAGGCGGTTGGGTTGAGTGCCCGCGGCTTTGGCCTTCGCCAGGCTGCGTTCGACTGTATTTTGCTGCACGGCATGCAACGGGAAACTGGCAACACCAGTCAACATTGCTAGTAGCACTGCGCAGGCAAAGTGCACTTTCATGCTAATCATAATTTTGATGCGAGTATCGCGGCCTGGCGTATGGCACGCTCGGCGTCCAGCTCAAGCGCCTTGTCAGCACCGCCAATAAGATGCACCGAGGCGCCATGTTGCTGCAACTCGGTGGCGAGTGCATTGTTCGGTAATTGACCGGCGCAGATCACCACGTTGTCCACTGCCAGGGTGACGGGCTCAGCATCGCGAATGATATGCAGCCCCTGATCATCAATACGTTTGTATTCGACACCGCTGAGCATTTCCACGCCAGCACGGCGCAGGCCCAGGCGATGAATCCAGCCGGTGGTTTTGCCCAGCCGCTTGCCCGGCTTTTGCGTATTGCGCTGACACAGGTAAATCTTGCGCGCGGCTTTGTGCTCGCTGCGCGCAGACTTATCCAGCAAGGCATGCGCACTGTTGCGGCTGACATCAATCCCCCACTGCCGGTACCAGTCGGCCTGGTTCGAATGCGCCAGCAAGGTTGCAACATCAAAGCCGATACCGCCGGCACCAATCAACGCCACGCTCTGGCCCACCTTGACCGTGCCCTGGATCACGTCGATATACGACAGTACTTTTTCATGTTCGATTCCTTCGATCTCGGGAACGCGGGGCCGCACACCGGTAGCGATGACATATTCATCGGCGTCCAGCGCCAGCAGTTGCGCGCTGTTTACGCGCTCACCGAGATGCAGCTCAACACCGCCCTGCTGCAGTTGATTGCGAAAATAACGCAAGGTTTCATTGAACTCATCCTTGCCCGGCACTTTTAGCGCAAGATTGAGCTGGCCACCGATTTTATCCGCCTCGAACGCGGTCACCCGATGGCCGCGCTGTGCAGCAATACTGGCGCAGGCCATGCCGGCCGGCCCCAGCCCGACCACCACGATATGTTTTGCCTGTGTCACCGGCGGATAATTCAGTTCAGTTTCATAGCAGGCGCGCGGGTTAACCATGCAGGTGGCGCGCTGCTTATTGAACACGCGATCGAGGCAGCCCTGGTTACAGGCGATACAGGTATTGATGCTTTCGGGTTTTCCCTGCTGCGCCTTGTGCATGAAATCACTGTCAGCAAGAAACGGCCGCGCCATCGATACCATGTCAGCCTGGCCGGTTTGCAAAATTTGTTCAGCAACCTCAGGGGTGTTGATGCGATTAGACGTGATCACCGGGACCGACACCACGGCTTTGATTCTTTGCGTCGCAAACGTAAACGCGGCACGCGGCACACTGGCAGCAATCGTCGGGATACGCACTTCGTGCCAGCCGATGCCGCTGTTGATCATGCTGACGCCGGCCTGCTCGACCGCGCGCGCAAGTTGCTCGACTTGGTGCCAGTCACTGCCGTCGGGCAGCAGGTCGAGCATCGACAGGCGATAGATAATAATAAAATCACTGCCCACGGTTTCGCGCATGCGTTGCAATATTTCCAGTGCAAAGCGACTGCGGTGTTCGAAATCGCCGCCCCAGGCATCGCTGCGCTGGTTGGTGCGCGCGCATAAAAACTGGTTGATCAGGTAGCCTTCCGAACCCATGACTTCGACGCCGTCGTAACCGGCGTCGCGCGCGAGTTCGGCACTGTGCACAAACGCGCGAATGGTGTTTTCGACCTGGCGTGCACTCATCGCGCGCGGTGTAATGGGTGAAATCGGCGCGCGGATTGCGGACGGCGCCTGCGCGAACGGATGCATGGCATAACGCCCGGCGTGCAATAACTGCAGGCACAGTTTGCCGCCCGCTGCCTGTACTGCACGCGTCAGCATGCGATGCTTGCCGAGTTGCCAGCGATAACTCAGTTGCGAGGCATTCAGCGCCAGCCGGCCGCGAAAAGTCGGCGAGACACCGCCGGTGACGATCAGGCCGACACCGCCGCTGGCACGCTCGGCATAAAACGCTGCGAGTTTTTCATAGCCACCGCGCACCTCTTCCAGCCCGGTGTGCATCGAGCCCATCAGCACACGGTTGGGCAGGCGGGTAAAACCGAGCTCGAGCGGTTCGAACAGGCTGGGATAAAAAGTATTCGGCATTGATACAGCATACCAGTGAATCGGGCGGATTCCGCGGCTTAATGTATTTTGGTCGGCAACCCGCTATAGTTGGCCCTCACGCGGACACCCGACTGTAATGCAGATCACACCCAGCCAGCATGTATAACGAGTATTTCGGTTTCAAGGAAGCGCCGTTTTCCATCGCGCCGGATCCGCGCTATCTCTATATGACGCCGCAACACCGCGAGGCGCTGGCGCACCTGGTCTACGGCCTCAACAGCGAGGGCGGCTGCATCCTGCTCACCGGCGAAGTCGGCACCGGCAAAACCACGGTCTGCCGCTGCCTGCTGGAACAGATTCCCGAACATGCGCACATCGCGCTGGTGCTCAACCCCAAGGTCAGCGCAATTGAACTGCTCGAAACCATTTGTGACGAGCTCAAGATTGACTACCCCCTGGTCGGCAACACGGTCAAAACCTACATCGACCGCATCAACAATTTTCTGATCGAAGCCAATGCGCGCAATGAAAAAACCGTGCTGATTATTGACGAAGCGCAGAACCTCGACAGCACCGTGCTGGAACAATTACGCCTGCTGACCAACCTTGAAACCAACCAGCGCAAGCTGTTGCAAATTATTATTCTCGGCCAGCCCGAACTGCTCGACATCCTCGCGCGCCCGGAAATGCGCCAGCTGGCACAACGCATCACCGCGCGGTTTCACCTGAATGCGCTGGCACCGGATGAAATCAAGGCCTATATCGCGCACCGCCTGGCCGTCGCCGGGCAGAACGTGCAGCTGTTCCCCGAAGCTACCTTGCGGCGCCTGTTTCGCCTCAGCAATGGCATCCCGCGGCTGATTAATATTTTGTGCGATCGCGCCCTGCTCGGCAGTTATGTGCAGAACCAGCATCTTGTCGATACGCATACACTTAACACGGCGGCGAAAGAAGTATTTGGTGAATTAAAAAATGTAGAAACCCGGATGCAACGCAGGCCCTGGGCGTGGATCCTCAGCGCGCTAGTGCTGGTTGCCGGCGCCGCTGCATTCGGCTGGTGGGCCAGCGTCAGCAAGCATGACGATCAGCCAGCCATTGAAACCACGACAGAAGCCACGGCAGAAAACGCTGGCAACACCGATGAAAACATCGACGCAGTTGTTACCGACGAACAGAACACGACAGGCAACTCGCAACCCGCTGCTGAGGTTTTGAGCGTGACAGATGACAACATGGGTTCAGTTACTGACACTAGTGAATCGTTTACTGCTCAGCTGGAAAAACCTGTCATCACGCGCGAACCGCAGCAGACAGCAGACACCATGCTGGCCGATACAGACGCGCTGCAGGCATGGATCGCGACCGCACCCGCGTCCAGTAAAATTGACGCCTACCGCGCACTGTTTACATTATGGAACCGGCAATACGATGAGAGCCGCCATCCCAGCGCATGCAACTACGCCAGCAGCGAAGGCCTCGACTGCATGCACAAGCAGGGCAATCTCAACAGTATCAAACGCATCAACCGGCCTGCCGTATTGCATGTGTATAACAACGATGGACGTGATGCCTATGTCACGCTCGCCAGGCTTGAGAACAACCAGGCGGTCGTGCTCACGGGCGACCAGGAACAACAGGTCAGTATCGATGATCTCGAATCACACTGGTACGGTGAATACAGCCTGCTGTGGCAAAAGCCCCCGTATTACGCGAAGCCGCTGCTGCAGGGACACACGGGCGCGGTCGTCCAGTGGCTGGATCAGCAGCTGGCACGCCTGCTGCCTGCCGGTAATGCCACGATCCGCGATGTTTACACACGCGAGATGGCTGAGCAGGTCGCCAGTTTTCAGCGCAGTGCGGGACTGCAGCCCGACGGTATCGCCGGGCCCATGACCTTCATTCATCTCAACACGGCGCTCGGTCACCCGGTGCCTGTTCTGGTCACCCTCTCTGCAGGCAACGAATAACCATGTCCTACATACTTGAAGCACTGAAAAAATCCGAACAGGAACGCGGCCACGGTGCAGCGCCGGGCATTCAGACCGTGCACACATCGAGCCTTAACTACCAGGCCGCAAAACGCAGTATCTGGCCCTGGATATTGATCTGTGTGGTTGCGCTGAATCTTGCGGTGTTACTGTATTTTGTGTTTTACAAACAACAGCCCTCACCCGCGGGCGCGTTGCTTCCTGCGCAGGAGGTCACTGCAACCGAGAACTCACAAGCTAAAACCGAGATAGCAGAAACCATTGCGCCTGCCGTCATCCCGGCGCCTGCAGCAGTAATCGAAGCCCCCCCTGCAGCACAACCGGCAGGCGTTGCGCAACCGGCGACTGAGCAACCCGCACCACGAGCACCAACCCGGAACTCTTCAGCGCCCCTGGCCATGCAGGCAGTGGATGTGATGCAATTGCCGGACAACATTCGTCAGCAAATTCCACACATGAAATTTTCCGCGCACGTCTATTCCAGTAACCCGCAACAACGCAGCGTGGTGATCAATCGCCGTTTCATGGAAGAAGGCGAACGCATGAACGAGGATTTTATACTCAGGGAAATAACCACCACCGGTGTCATCATGGATTTCAGAGGCTACTTATTCCACACCAGCGTGATCACTGGCTGGAATTAACTTATTCAAAAACAAGATTTGCCACAGAAGGCACAGAAGGCACAGAAGGCACAGAAGGCACAGAGCTTAAAAACATTTGCCGCGAATTACGCAAAGGACGCGAATAAAAATATCTATAGTTAAAAACTTTATAACTATCGCTAGCCACATAAACGTTGATCCTGAAAAAGAGTAATCAGGCAGATGGATGGATATCAAGGTTGTAATAAATAGAATCAATATATTATTTAATTCGCGTCCTTTGCGTAATTCGCGGCAATCTTATTACTTGTCTTTACCCTCTGTGTACTCTGTGGCAAATATTTTTTAAAACGCGCACTCGGAAGTTATGCGCATGTGCTGCGCTGTGCGTGGGTGGGTGAATGCCAGCATCTCGGCGTGCAGCAACATGCGCGGTTCGAGCGCATCTGCTTCGCTGCCGTAGAGACGGTCACCGACAATGGCGTGACCCATGGCTTTGCAATGCACGCGTAACTGGTGGCTGCGGCCGGTGTGCGGCATAAGCTTTAGACGTGTCGTGTCTGTGAGGCGCTCGACCACTCGCCAGCGCGTCAGTGCCGGCTTGCCATGAATGTCATCGAGTATCTGCAACGGCCGGTTGTCAGGGTCGCCGCGCATCGCCAGTTCAGTCATGCCTTCATCCCGGGCAATCACGCCATGCACAATAGCAATATAGTGTTTTTCAGTTTCGCGGTCATGAAACTGGCGACTGAGTTCACGTTGCGCATCCAGGCCCAGCGCCATCAGCATTACACCCGAGGTATGACAGTCGAGGCGGTGTACTACTTTTGCATCCGGGAACATTTGCTGCACCCGCAGCGCAAGCGAATCCTGCTTGTCAGCGCCGCGCCCGGGGACAGATAACATGCCCGCCGGTTTATCCAGTACGATCACAGTATCATCTTGATAAAGAATACCGAGCTTCATTTGAAGTTTTTAACCTTAATGTCTGCGCAAGCCAGGGATGGTGCGGCTAACAAGACCCGCGCCTCTGCACACTCCGGCCTCGCCGAGCAGGTGGCGATATTGCGACCCACCTGGTACACGCGCTGGCTGAGGTGTAGCTCCTGCGCTGCGCGGGTATAATTTTGCAGCCGCGTTACAAGGTTGAAGACCTCGATTTGACTGAAAGCGAGATGAATCAGTCACAATTTCAACATATGTATTATCATATTATTACGATTAATCTTAATGGATTTTAATTATAGTATGGCCTCCTTGAGCACGTAATGCTGGTGTTGAAATTGAAAAAGCAGGCAAGAACACTCTTTCCAGGACCACCAGGAGCAGCACTGAACCGGGTGCGGCCATGGTTGTCTATCGCGGGAAAGCTGTTTAAGATGACTTGATATAAACAGATCAAACCCCTGCCCGGACGATTCCGCTCAGCGGCTTTTTTAACCCTGAAGTAAAACCTTATGGCAAAACCGGACAAATACGTAGGCGTAGATAAAGATTTCAATGGCGGCATGACCAACATTGGCAAAATCGTGCGCGATGCATGGGTATTTGGCCTGATACCCGACACCGAAACCTGCGAAGGCTGGAACATTGCCGGCATCAATGCCTTGCTGCAGAAGGTGAATGATGAGTGGGACAAATACGGCTGCATGGTGAGCCATTTACCACCAGAGCTGCTCAAGCGTCACCAGGAAATCCACGGTGCCGCGGTTGAAAAAGCGCGTGCCGCCGGCTGGCGTGGCGAACACGAAACAGAAGACGATACATAATTACGAATTTAACCGTGACGACAATCGCGATAGCTGGCACATTGAAGAATTCAGCTGCGACACCGAAGTTGAATGCATGGCAGAGTGAATAGTGAATAGTGAATAGTGAATAGTGAATAGTGAATAGTGAATAGTGAATAGTGAAATTTTAAAATTATCCAGCTGTCCGCTTCAGGTTTTTATTCATTATTCATTATTCATTATTCATTATTCATTATTCATTATTCGTTATTCACTGCCTTCCTGCCGCAGGCTCAGAATCTTCGCGCCGCAGTCCGGTAGCTGCTCATCCCTGTAGCGTTGATCCATCTGCTCCATTGCTTTCCTGAATTCAGAGATCAGGCGCAATTGCACATCACTGCTCTTTTTTTCGTAAAACACAACTTCACAGGGCACAGGATCGGTGAGCGCATCACGGTCGTGTGACAGGGCAAACTTCCATGCAATCAAAATCAGGCGACCGCCCTGATCACTTGATACAGCGTACGACTCGCTATCCACGAAGATGATCTCGTCTTTATCCAGTACAGCCATAAACTGCATAGTTCGGATCGGCACAAATACATGGCCCGTCTGGCTGCGCGTCTGAAGCGAGTAGTACAGGTTGTAGATTTCAGCAGGCACTGACCAGTCTTTGCGCGCCACTTCATCAGGCAAAAAGAAAGTTTCTGTTGTCGTCGTAGTCATCGTATTTGCTATCAGCATACCCGCACGAAATCCGTGCTATTTATAATAGTATATCTGCTCCTGCATAAAATACCTGCCCTGATCGCAGGATACAAATACGCATCTGATATGATATAAAGTCAGTCAATTGGATTACAGTCAGGGCGCACAATGGACACACTGCCGGAAAAACGCAACCAGGTACTTGAATCACTCATTCGTCACGAGGAAGTGCGCATGCTCTATGGCAGCATGCCGTTTGCCAACCTGGCCACTGTTGTCGCCAGTGTCATCATGTTTGCAACGCTGTATGGTCATGTTGAATCCACCTCCGCGCTAATCACCTGGGTCTGCGTCATGTTACTGCTGGTGGTGATCAGGGGCTGGGATACCATGCAATTTGTCCGCGCCACCGCGACTAAACAGAAAAACAAACTCTGGGGCCATCGTTTCCTGGCCGGTGCCACATTTGCCGGCTTCTGGTGGGGCATGTTGTCCTGGCTTGGGCACTCGAATGAAAATGCCTACCTGGCACTGACCGTTATCGCCATCGTCGGCGTCGCCAGTGGCTCTATGTCGACACTGTCATATCGCTGGAAAACTATCGCCTATTTTCTGATTCCTGCGCTGGGCCTGCTCGAACTCAGGCTGCTGTTTGAAGATGGCGCCTTCTCGACTACCATTTCATTTCTGTTACTGGTCTTCATCCTGTTTACACTTTCCACATCGCGAAAAATTTACAAAAACACCAATCAAAATGTGCGCCTGCGCATCGAAGCTGACTTTCGTGAGCGTGCGCTCATCGAGGCAAAAGAAGAAGCCGAACGCGCCAACCATGCAAAATCCAGTTTTCTTTCGAGCATGTCACACGACTTGCGTACACCCTTGAACGCCATTCTTGGCTTTTCACAATTACTCGAATATGACAAATCCATCAGCAGCGAGCAACGCGCCAATATTCTCGAAATCAGCGCAGCCGGCAAGCACTTGCTGGAACTTGTAAACCAGATTTTAGATTTATCGAAAATTGAGGACGGCAGCCTGCGCGTCAACATCAAGCAGATTTCACTCGAAGAAGTACTTAATGCCTGCCATTCACTGATCAAGCCACTGGCAAATGAAAAACAGATTCAGCTTCATATAGATAACTGCTCAGGCGGTTTTGTTAAGGCTGACCAGACAAGGCTGAAACAGGTCCTGCTCAACCTGCTGAGTAACGCGATAAAATACAATCACCATTTTGGCTCTGTCAGCCTGCACTGCAGTACAACCGCTAATAACAGGATCCGTATCGCCGTGCAGGATACCGGCCAGGGAATTCCGGCGAGCATGCAACACCGACTTTTCCAGCCATTCAACAGACTTGAGTATGAGTCCAGCAAAATCGAGGGCACTGGCATCGGCCTCTCCATCGCCAGGCACTTGACTGAAATGATGGGCGGCAGTATTGGGTTCAACAGTGAAATCGGAAATGGCAGCACATTCTGGATCGAGCTTGAAGGCTGTATCAGCCTTCATAGCACGATCACACCCGTGCGTCATATCGAAATTGAGAATGCAGCACCGCCGACCATCAATATTGAAAACAACAATTCAATAAAAATTCTCGTGGCTGAAGATAACATCACCAATCGCAAGCTGATTGTCAGCCAGCTTAATATGCTCGGCTATCAATCCGATGTTGCGCACAATGGCCAGGAAGCATTGAGTCTTTATAAAAAGCACTCTTACTCAATGATCCTCACAGATTGCAATATGCCGGTCATGGACGGTTACCTGCTTGCCACTACTATACGGCGCCTGGGGGATACTATTACGCCAATCATTGCCCTGACTGCAGACGCTTTCCCGGAAAGTGAAATTAAATGCCAGAGCTCAGGCATGAGCGACCGCATGGTCAAACCCGTCACTCTTAAAACATTGAAAACCACGCTCGGAAAATGGCAACCATCAGAGGCAGCGAGATGATTTTTCTGATGAATACAGCAACACTGCGCTAAAGCATGGTTTACAATCGGGAATACTAGCAGCGGAATATACTATGCCACGACCCACCGCAGAAGAACTCGAAACCGCGCTCACCATGGCGGCGCAAATGCGCGACAAAAACATCGACCCTTTCTTTGTAGCCAAGTCACTGTTGAGTGAACACTATCGTGCAAAGTGCATGCATGAGGTGTTACTGGCCGCGGACCGTTATCTCAACATGGGCATGTCAGAGAGCGAGCGAACCCGGCTCAAGCGCGCTATTGAAAAAGCCAAGGACGCAGAAGCATTTACAGCAAGCGCGGCACGAAGTAACTTTGGCCTGGAATAAATACTGATAATATTCAGGCGTACATCAGCGCGTATGCATCATAACGCGCGCTTCACCCACGCCTCTCTCATCCGATGCAGCCTCCAGCATGCCACTTGCCTTGCGCCTGATCACCACCTGCATGTTGCCAAAACCGGATTCGTGTTTTTCCAGTACGTGCTGCATTGCAGTGAGATCTTGCATGACTGTTTCACTCAGGGCACCCGTTTCATAGCTGACAGTGTCGGGTAAATACTGGTGATGCAGACGCGGCAGGTTTACCATGTGCGCGGCATCAGCGCCTTCATAAAAATCCAGCATGGCGCGCAGCACCATGGTGATAATTCGGCTACCACCGGGCGTACCGAGCACCGCGAGCCTGTCATCGGTTTCGATAAAGCTCGGACTCATACTCGATAACATGCGTTTACCGGGCGCAATGGCATTGGCGCTGGCACCAACCAGCCCGTACGCATTGGGCGTACCGGGCTGCGCAGAGAAATCATCCATTTCATCATTCAGCAAAACTCCGGTGCCTTCGGCGATAAAGCAGGCACCGAACGGGTAATTAATCGAAAGCGTTGCAGATACCCGGTTGCCATGCTGATCAATGATAGAAAAATGCGTGGTGTCAGTCGCCTTGCCGGTGTCTTTTACAACCGGCTTCAGTGTCGAACTCGGGGTTGCGTGTTGTGCATCAAAGTCCTGCAGTAATTGAGCTGCATGCTGCCTCGACATCAGCCGCTGCAGCGGAACATCAACATAGTCAGTATCGCCGAGAAATTCAGCACGATCACGGTAGGCGCGACGCATCGCTTCGATGAGTGCGTGATTGCGCCGGGTTTGATCAAGATCGTGGTAATCGAGCGCCTCCAGCATGTTGAGTATTTGCGCAATAGCAACACCGCCCGAGGAGGGCGGCGCCACACTGGTGACTTTCATATCACGATAGTGTGTCACCAGCGGTTCACGTTCGATAACACGATACTCTGCAAGATCCTGCAGCTGCCAGATGCCGCCGTGCCTGCGCACTGACTCGACCAGTTTGTTTGCGACCTCGCCGGCATAAAACCCTTCGGCGCCCTGCTTCGCAATGTGTTCAAGCGTACCTGCAAGATCTGCTTGTACGATCAGATCACCGATAGCCGGCACTTCGCCCTGCTTGAGCAATATCGCCGCAGTAGACGGGTATTGATTTATCGCATCGAGACGAAATTGTGCCATGCGTTGATAATGCGCATCGACAGCAAAGCCTTCACGCGCATAGCGTATCGCCGCTTGCAAAGATTGTGACAGCGCTAACTTTCCATAATTTTCTGCAAGGTGCGCCAGTGCTGCGGGCTCGCCGGGAATGCCTGCGGACAGCGGGCCATTGATAGATGCAGCAGGTATCACCTCGGCGTTCGCATCAAGATACATATCACGATGCGCTGCCAGCGGCGCACGTTCGCGACCGTCGAGCATGACATCACGCCCGTCTTTCTCGATATGCAGCAACCAGAAGCCACCGCCGCCGATACCTGAACTGTAGGGCTCGACCACGGCAAGTGCCGCCGACACCGCCACCGCTGCATCAAATGCATTACCGCCCTGCTGCAGAATATCGATGCCTGCCTGTGTCGCCAGGGGATGCGCGCTGGCGACTGCTGCTTGTGCGGAGCGTGATTCAGGCGGGGCATATGCGCAACCGGCCAGCTGGAACAGGAGCACACATAGCAGCATCAACGGCGCTTGTGGGCGACGCCTGTGAAACGACTGCGTGGAAAGTGTTAGCGCCGGGCGCATACCCATGTATGTCACCATGTGCACGATTTATTTGACAGCAACCAGGCTCTGGTACTTGGCAAGCAGCTGATCCCTGGATTCAACATGGTTCGGGTCATGTGGAATACAGTCGACCGGGCATACTTCTACACATTGCGAAGTTTCATAATGGCCGACACACTCGGTGCACAGGTTCGGGTCGATAATATAGATATCATCGCCGGGACTAATTGCGTCATTCGGGCATTCAGGCTCACACACATCGCAATTGATACATTCGTCAGTAATATATAAAGCCATAATAAATCACAAATACAAATTAACTAGCGGATTTTAGCCGCTGCCTGCTTCAGCTCATCCACAACGATTTTATGGACAAACTGCGAGACATCACCTCCAAGCAGGGCAATTTCCTTGACTAGCGAAGCGGAAATAAAGCTGGTTTCTTCAGCCGGGGTCATAAAAACGGTTTCGACAGTATTGTCGAGACGGCGATTCATGCTCGCCAGCTGCATCTCAAATTCAAAATCGGATACCGCGCGCAGGCCACGCAAAATTACATTGGCATTACGTGTGTGCACAAAATCGACCAGCAGTTCGGAAAAACCACACACCTCGACATTGTCGAGCCCGGTCAGCACGGTCTTCACCATGGTCACACGCTGCTCAAGATCAAACAGCGGCGCCTTGGAAGGATTGGCCGCGATCGCAACGATGACACGATCGAACAATTTAGACGCGCGCTGCACAAGGTCACTGTGCCCATTGGTCACAGGGTCAAATGTACCCGGGTAGACGGCAACCACCGACATTGGTCTTACTCCTGGCTTGTAGTAAACAGGTGGTAGTCCACCTGCCCTGCGCGTTTCTGTTTGATTAACTGCCAGCGCTGCGGCACCACCAGTGCGCTGGCAGCTTCGCACTCGAGGTATATTTTTGCCTTCGCTGCCAGCCAGTCACCCTGTTCAAGCAAGGCGCAGCAGGGCTCTGCCAGCCCGCTCTGATAGGGTGGATCGATAAATACAATATCGAACCTGGGCGTGCTGCTGGTACGACCCGCGCGTAAAAAAGCAATGGTATCACGCTGTAACACGTTTGACTGCGCCGCCGCGAGCACATCGATATTGCCCGCCAACGCGCTTGCCGCCTGTGCATCGTGTTCCAGCATAAGCACATCCGCCGCGCCACGCGAAGCGGCTTCCAGCCCGAGCGCACCACTGCCGGCAAACAGGTCAAGACAATGACTGCCGGGAAGGTCGGCCTGCAGCCAGTTGAACAGGGTTTCGCGTACCCGGTCTGGCGTCGGCCGCAGCCCCGGGCGATCGGGAAAAGTCAGTTTGCGACTGCGCCAGCGCCCGCCGATGATACGCAGCATTCCCTTGCCGGACTGTCTGTTTGCAGGCTTCACGCTAGCGTAATGGGCTAGCGCCTATTGCTCGGCGCTATTGCTGTCGGCCTTGTGGCTGGCATCACTGCCCACCACCACGGTCACCAGCCTGTCCGCTCGGATACGTTGCTGCATCGCGGTTTTCGCGGCATTTGCGTCTATCGCCTCTACGCGCTGGATGAAATTATGCAAATAATCCAGCGGCAGGTCATAAAATCCGATCATCGCAATGTAGTCCAGCAGCTTGCTGTTGCTGTCGAGATTCAGCGGAAAGCTGCCGGTGATATTATTGATGCTGGCCTTAATTTCATCCGTACTCGGGCCTTCTTCGAGATAACGCTCGAGCTCTTCACGCAATAACTCCAAGGACTCGGCAGTCTGGTCACTGCGTGTTTGCATGCCCATCATGAACGGCCCGAGTTCACGCATCGGCGAAAAATAACTGTAGACGCTGTAGGCCAGTCCACGCTCCTCGCGAATGCTATCAACCAGGCGCGAGGTAAAACCACTGCCACCAAACGCGTGATTGGCGACATAGAGCGCGAGATAGTGCTCATCTGTACGCTTCATGCCCGGCTGGCCAACAAAGATATGACTTTGCCGTGACGGATATTCAATGCGAATCTCCCGCGCTTTGCTGAGCATTTTCACCTCGGGCAGATCAGCTGCGCGCTGGCCACTGTTCAGGCCCGAGACCAGGCGCTCGGTCAGCGCCTCGGCCTGTGCGCGGTCCACCTCGCCGACAATCGAAATGACCGCGTTCTTTGCCACGTAATATTGCTGGTAGAACCCGCGCACAGCTTCGGGCGAAAGCTGCTGCAGGCTGGCCTCGGTGCCCGCGCTCGGCTCGGCGTAGGGATGATCACCGTAGATGGCACGGTAAAAAGCTTCATCAGCAATATCTGAAGGTGACTGCTTGCGTGCAACGGCCGCTACTTTCATCCGCGCCAGTTCGCGTGCATAAGCGTCAGCGGGAAAATCAGCCCGGGTCAGCACCGTCGTCAATGTATCAATCGCGGGCTCGAGATATTTTTTATCGGTGAGACTGCGCACGCTGACATACGCCATGTCACGCAGGGCGGCATTAGAAAATTCGGCGCCGACAGATTCAAATTGCTCGGCGATCTGTTGCGAAGACAGGCCGCCGGCGCCCTCAGCGAGCAGACCATTGGTGAGTGTGGAGAGCCCGCTCTTGCCGGCATCACGCGCACTGCCGGCGTCGAACACAATACGGATATCCACCATCGGCAAGCCTTCGACCGGCACGAACATGACCCGGGCACCATTGCGCGTTTCCCAGTGCTGGACATCCGGGATCGCATGCGCCAATGACGATAATGCTATCGAAGCTGCAAACACCAGCAACAGGCCAGCGTTTTTAAACACGGTCTTAATCACCCTGTTGATCCCCGCTGCGTGCATTGCTGGCAACCGTTTCATCTAACGGCAAGGGTTCGAGCACGGCGACCGTCAGCCTCTCATCAACAAAATATTTTTGCGCGACCTGCTGAATCTGTGCGGGCGTGACCGCCTGCACGTTTTCCACGTATGCCTGTTTGGTTTGCCAGCCGAGCCCGGTGGTTTCGAGACTGCCGATTTGCATTGCCAGGTAGAAATTTGAATCCTGCTCGTACACTTTTGATGCAATCACCTGCGCGATAACGCGATCGAGCTCCTGCTGTGTCGGCGGCGTTTGCTGAATCGCTGTTATCTCGGCTTTAAGCGCAGACTCAATGGCATCAGGCGTGACGTCGTTCGACGGAATCGCCAAGAGCATAAAACTGCTGTCGTGCATGGCGTATAAATCATAGCTGGCACCCACGCTGGTAGCGAGTTCACTGCCGCGCACCAGGTTTTTCTGCAGCCGTGCGCTGTTGCCACCATCGAGCAATCCTGACAGCACTTCCAGTGCGTAGACTTCTGCGGCATCCGTAGCGGTAGACAGCACCGGCACCTTGTAGCCCATGATGAGATACGGCACTTTTGCCGGCAGTTTAACGGTGACACGCTGGGTGCCATACTGCGCGGCCTCGCGGCGTGGTTTTATCTCTGGTATGACCGAGGTTTTCAAAGGACCGAAATATTTGTTCGCCAGCACAGCGACGTCTGCAGCATTTACATCACCGGCCACTACCAGGGTGGCATTATTAGGCGCATACCAGGTGCGATACCAGTCGCGCGCATCCTCAATGGTCATGCTGTCGAGGTCTTCCATCCAGCCGATAATGGGCTGGCGGTAAGGGCTATTGGCATACGCCAGCGCATTGAAGCGCTCGTAGGTCAACGCGGTAGGCACATCGTCGGTACGCAGGCGGCGTTCTTCTTTCACCACTTCGAGTTCTTTTAGAAACTCGTCTTCATCCAGGCTGAGGTTGCGCATGCGATCGGCTTCCATTTCAAGGCACAGTTCCAGCCGGTCATTGGCAATGCGCTGGAAATAGGCGGTGTAGTCTTTCGCAGTAAAGGCATTTTCCTTGCCGCCGTTGGCCGCGATTATTTCAGAAAACTCGCCCGCCGGATGCTTCGGTGTGCCCTTGAACATCAGGTGTTCCAGCACATGTGAAACCCCGGTAATGCCGTCATACTCGTAACTGCCGCCGACCTTGTACCACACCTGCGAAACCACCACCGGGGCGCGTTTGTTTTCGATTACCAGCACTTTCATGCCATTGTCGAGCTGGTACGCCTGCACACCATCGCTGGTTTCCAGCTTTACCGGCTCACCCGTGGCTAACGGCTCGGGCACATCAAGCGGTGACTGAATCAGTATCACGCCGAGCGCGACTGCAACAATAACGAGTAACAACAGGAATTTACGCATAGTTAAACAAATCTCTTAATCTTGCCAGTGGGCGATGATAGGATATCCGGCACTTCGACTCCACTCATGAATATTATGTTCGGTTTCAAAAAACGCTCGCAGGATCATTCTGCCGACGCAGCTAACAGCAAGGACAACAACGATCTCGCCACGCGCCTGGCCAAGACCCGGCGCGGTTTTGGCGACAGCATGGCGGACCTGTTCCTGGGTAAAAAAACCGTCGACCGCGACGCCATCGAAGACCTGGAAACCAGCCTGCTCAGTGCTGATGTCGGTATCCAGGCCACCACCGACATTATCGATACATTACAGGAAAAGCTCAGCCGAAAGGCATTGTCCAGTCCTGAAGCACTGCGCATTGCTTTACATGATGTCATGACTGACATTCTTCAACCCTGCGAGGTTCCATTAAATGTGCCAGGCCATGCGCACGCCGGAAAACCATTCGTGATCCTGGTGGTCGGCATCAACGGTGCTGGCAAAACCACCAGTATCGGCAAGCTGGCACATTATTTCAAACAACAGGGACTGACGGTGATGCTGGCGGCGGGCGATACCTTTCGTGCTGCCGCTGTCGAGCAATTACAAACCTGGGGCGCGCGCAATGATGTCAGCGTGGTGACCCAGGGCACCGGCGCTGACCCGGCCTCGGTAATATTTGATGCCGTGCAATCAGCCGCAGCAAAAAATATTGACGTGATGATCGCCGATACCGCCGGGCGCCTGCATACCCAGAGCAACCTGATGGATGAACTGGAAAAAATAAAACGCGTGATGAAAAAGCTCGATGTCGATGCCCCGCACGAAGTGTTGCTGGTGATGGACGCCGGCTTTGGTCAGAATGCCCTGCAACAGGCCGAACAGTTCCATAAAACCCTTGGCCTCAGCGGGCTCGTCGTCACCAAGCTCGACGGCACCGCCAAAGGTGGTATTGTGTTCGCCATTGCCAGCAAGCTGGGCTTACCGATACGGTTTATCGGTGTCGGCGAAGGCATAGAAGATCTACGACCGTTCGTCGCGCATGATTTTGTAGCGGCACTACTTACAACTAACAATGAAAAATGAATAATTAATAATGAATAATGAAAAATCAAAATCAGGCCACTGCGCTATCGCAACTATTTCATTATTCATTATTCATTTTTCATTATTCATTGCTCCAAAACCGTGATTCATTTCGACAGCATCAGCAAACGATACCCGGGCGGCCACGAAGCGCTGAGCCAGCTCAGCTTCAGGGTACCACGCGGCAAAATGTGTTACCTCACCGGGCATTCGGGCGCCGGTAAAAGCACGCTGTTAAAACTGCTGGCAATGATCGAACGCCCGAGCCGCGGTCAGATTATTCTCGACGGCGTCAATCTCAACAATATCAGCAACCGCCGCATACCCTATATTCGTCGTAACATCGGCATTATTTTTCAGAACCATCACCTGCTCTACGACCGCCCGGTGTTCGACAATGTCGCCATGCCGCTGGTGATCCTCGGTTACCGCCACAACGAAATAGGCAAACGCGTGCGCGCCGCGCTGGACCAGGTGGGTTTGCTGAAAAAAGAAAAATCGGCGCCGATCACGCTGTCGGGCGGCGAACAGCAACGCGTCGGTATCGCCCGCGCGATTGTGCACAAACCAGCGTTGCTGCTCGCCGATGAGCCAACCGGAAACCTGGATCCGGAACTGTCGCTGGAAATCATGCAACTGTTCGCGCGTTTCAACCAGGTCGGTACCACGGTACTGATTGCCAGCCATGATCTTGAGCTGATCGAACAGTTAGGCGCACCCAAAATCAGCCTGAAAGACGGCCGCATGATACACAATGACCTGGCCCGGGCAGGCGTTGCCTGAGCATGCAAAAAGCCGCCCATACCAATAGCCTGTTCATTGCCTACCTGGTGCACCACCTGCGCGTGTTCGTCGCCAGCCTGGGGCATCTCAGTCGCGCCCCGGTGGCAACCCTGATGACCAGCGCAGTGATCGCGATTGCGCTTGCCCTGCCGACCGGCATGTTCGTGGTGATCGAAAATGTTGGCGTCCTCAGCCACAGCTGGGATGGTTCGACCCAGATTTCACTCTACCTGCACAAGGCCGTCAGTACTCAACAGGCCCAGGGTCTGTCCGACCGCCTGAAGCTGCACCGCGATATCAATGCGGTCAGCATGATCGACAAGGAAGACGGCCTGAAACAGTTCACCGCATTGTCCGGCTTTGGCGATGCCCTGAAATACCTCGACGAGAACCCGCTGCCGACAGTGCTGATCGTGCAACCGCACATCGACGCCAGCCGGCCGGAAGCAGTCAACGCGCTGGTGCAGGAGCTGCAGGACGAACGCCTGGTGGATATGGCCCAGCTCGACATGGAATGGGTGAAGCGGCTCTACACCCTGCTGGAGCTGGCACAGCGCGCGGTGTGGATCATTGGCGGCCTGCTGGCGCTGGCGGTTTTACTGATTATTGGCAATACGATACGGCTCGATATCGAAAATCGCCGCGCAGAAATCGAGGTGTCGAAGCTGATCGGGGCATCCAATGCCTTCATCCGCCGACCTTTTCTCTATACCGGCCTGTGGTACGGCCTGCTGGGCGGGATTTTTGCCTGGATTCTGACCACGGTCTCGCTCAGCCTGCTGGATGATCCCATCCATCGCCTCTCGGGGCTCTACCAGAGCAGTTTCCAGCTCAGTGGCATGAGCTTTAGCCAGGTGCTCAACCTCGTTGCCCTGAGCTGCCTGCTCGGCCTGGCTGGCTCGTGGCTGGCGGTGGGCCGTCACCTCAGTGCCATTGAGCCCAGCTAAACAGCCTGGACTCAAGGCCGCCATCCGGCGCCAGAACACCCCTCTCGCAGCCACAAAAATGAACTTTTCACCCCATTAGCACTCCTATTCAACGAGTGCTAAACTCAGCTACAATTGATATAAAAGGAGGGAGCATGACTACAGCCCTGATACCGACTAGCCAGCAAATTGCGGTTAGCGTCAACAATCTGGATAGCTATATTCGCTACGCCAACAGCGTTGCCGTACTCGACGCCGATGAAGAAAAAGCGCTTGCAGTGCGCCTGCAGGAACACGGCGATATCGAAGCTGCGCAACAGCTGATCCTGTCGAATCTACGCTTCGTGGTGAAAATCGCCCGCGGCTACATGGGCTATGGTCTGCAACTCGCTGACCTGATCCAGGAAGGCAACATCGGCCTGATGAAAGCGGTCAAGCGCTTTTCACCGGAGCACGATGTGCGCCTGATCTCTTACGCGGTGCACTGGATCAAGGCCGAGATTCATGAATACGTACTGCGCAACTGGCGCATTGTAAAAGTCGCCACCACCAAGGCGCAGCGCAAACTGTTCTTCAAACTGCGCAGCTCGAAAAAACGCCTCGGCTGGTTCAACCATGACGAAGTCGAGCAGGTGGCCGCTGACCTGGGCGTCAAACCCGAAACCGTGCTGGAAATGGAATCGCGCCTGAGCGGTGGTGATATCGCTTTCGACTGTCGACCGACGATGACGACGAACATTATGCACCTGCGGCATATCTCACCGATCAGCGCGCCGATCCGGCGACTGCGCTCGAAGTTGACGACACCCAGTCTCAGCAACTCGATACCATGGTCGCTTCGCTGGCAACACTGGACGAACGCAGCCGCGACATTATTCAGCAGCGCTGGCTGAATGAAAACAAGGCGACGCTGCATGAACTCGCGGCTACTTACAAGGTATCTGCCGAGCGCATACGCCAGATCGAAAACAATGCCTTGAAAAAATTGCGAACCGGATTCGCCGCGTGATCAGTTACTTATTACGGTGATAAAAAAAGCGGGCTCCGGCCCGCTTTTTTGTTGGTCGTTAAAACGCCATCTCATGTGCATATAGCATGCAGCTGCGCAAAAGGCAGGCATGTTACTCCCGCATATTAGATAAATCGTAACGCGCACCTTCAATAATCCAGTTGAGAATAGTGTCATAGTTATACCGATTCGAAGGATTGCCGATATCGAAGCCATTGCTGCGCAGACCGCCGTAATGATGATTCCCGGTTGGCTTTTTCAGAAACAGGCTGTTTTCCGGATCATTAAAATCAACCCGCGCCAGCACTTCCTGGTAGAAGCTGCTGCCGGTGGCGGGCTGCGCATCAGTCCACCACATCGGCACACCGGCGATGAAGCCACTCCCCGGTTCGGCCTGGTGACAGCCATTGCAGGACTTTAAGTCACCATCCACGGTCAGCTCGGCAAAGACGGGCTTGATGTGATCAACAAAGGTTAAATCTTTCGGCGCCACCGTCAGCCCACTGTTGACCTTGATAGTCACGGTATCCTGGTCACTCGCAGCCTTGTAACTCGCCACCAGTCGCAACACGTAATCGCCATCGACTGGCGCAGTCAGTAAGGCACGCGGTTGATCGGCATCACTCAGACTCGCGTTTTCACCACCCGGCGGGGTTGACACAATACTCCAGCTGAAGCTATCGACAAAGCGGCTGTTGGAACCGAAGCTGCGCACCGGCGATGGTGCGGTAACATCCGGCCCGGCATCGGCGACCGGGACGCCGGGCTCGTCGATGAAACCGCGCTATTCACGACTACCTGGTTATCATCCGCCAGCTTGCCGTTGATATGCGACGCCAGGGTAATGGGTGCATCACTGCCCCAGAACGCGTTGTAACCACGCAGTGACAAGGGCATCACACCGTAATCGAACACGTACGTTTTAACCTGCTCGGCATGGCTGATAAATTTGGCGTAACTGCTGAAATCAATGTCCTTGCTGCCGTTGGCCGCGGTATCCGTCCCCAGCGTGGTACCACGCCGTGAGTGGCAGACAAAACAGATCGGCTGAACCACGTCGAGAAACAGCTTGTCTGAACCCGCCGGCGGGCTGCCGGTGGTGGCATTCGGTCGCCATGCCACGGGCACATAATTTTCATTGAAGGTATCGCGGTCGAACAGCCCTGCCTGTGCAGGATCGTCGTACCAGCCTTCCGCCATTTCACGCGCAAATGCACCGGTCCACTGGCCAGCCACCGTGGTGGTATTGAACAGGGTCGAAATATCATTGCCATTACCGTCACAATTGGCGGTATTCGCCGGATCTACGCAGAACTGCGCACACGCAGTCGGATCAGGCAGGTTGGGGTAGCTGCAGTAAATTGCCTGGTTAACCTGCTTGATCAGCGGTTCCTGGTTTGCTTTTGTATATTGCCCCAGATTGCCATTGCCATTGCCGTTACCACCACCATTGCCTTTGCCGGGTTCCCAGAATTCAAAACTGGGCACTTCGAGCAATTGCAGCTTGGCATTGGTGTCACCGTTGATGCCATTACCGGCGGTCGCCCGTCGAACGTCCCCGAATATCCATCGAGCGCGTTATCGCGGAAACTGCCGTCTGCGCGTAGCGGTCGCAGGGTGCCGCCGTGACAATAGACACAGGCATTCGGCATTGCCCTGAGTCCACGGCCATCGAGATTGACGCGATTGAGCCGGGTTTCATTCGCGTGGTCTTCCATCGTCTGGCTGCCCTTTGAGGCGTCGAAAGTGAAGAACTTGGCAAACTTGGGTGGATTCGGATCTGTTATTGCACACGGATCTGTCGAATCGAAACCACAGGGCTCGCCCGGGCCGTAGGGATAGGTGCTGAACTCAATCGCATTGGTACCGAAATGATGCTTGCGGTCATTCAGCAGCAAGGCATCGAGGTTAGCCGGGGTATATTCCAGCCCGGGAATGGTGCGCACCTGGAAATTCTCGACAAAGAAATACAGGCTGCCATCCGGCCTGGTCCACATGCGCATGCCGCGACCATAGCCCAGATCCTTGGTATCGCGAAAACGCGGTTCAACTACGCGACCGGCGTTGTTTGCCGCATCAAAACCATTGATGTCTTTCCAGTCCTGCAGCGTGGTCTTGGCACTGGTCGGGTCTATCGCAGCATAATACGCGGCGCCATATTCTTCGGAATCAATCCGTGATTGCGCCAGGCGTATTTGTGAATTTGTGTCAGTGCTTGAAATATCATCATTCTCGGCGAACACAATAGCATTTGCACTTAACAGGTATAGATAGGTATCTACAGATGATTCAAGCTTGATATCGATGCCACCCGCGCGTTGAACCGTAATGGGAAACCGCGGGTTGTTCGCCGAGGCCGGATCCACCCCCCCCGAAGCAGTCCAGTTGCCGCTGAGATTTTCTACGCTGCCATCATCATGCGTCACGCTGAGCGTAAACGCTCCCGCGACACCCGCGCTGCTGGTGGCAGCGACAATGGTGTAATCCCCCGAAGGCAGGCCGACCACCTTGTTAATGTATTGCGCGAACAGATCCGGCTGGTTGACCTTGATAGATTTTTCGAGGGATTCGCCGTCTTTGCGCTCACAGGCAGCGAGGCCGACCAGAAGCAGGCATAGTGACACGGATAGATTGATGAAGCGCTGGATCATTTGGCACCTTATTTTTTCGATTCAAGCTGACCCGGGCGGCTGGCTGACATTGCAACTCCCGGCACTAACCAGACCTTGTTATCCTACATAACACAAGACTATGCTGTTTATCAACGCTTGCACAGCATAAACCCCGTCGCGAACCCGATAATGTGACCAAATGCTGGTTTATTACAGCATAGAGGCGCAACAACCACCGCTGGATTCGCGCTCAGCGTGCAGGCGTCAACGCGACTCGAATGTCATCGCCGAGCGGTTTTTTAGCGATCCCTTTCCAGGCGTGACCATAGATAATTTCATAGCTGGCGGGCAACGTATTCTCCACCCGGTAGTGTTCATAGGCATCACGCAGGCGCTGTAGAGCATGCGCAGTGAGCAGCCCGGTGCGATGACCCTGTGCCGGCACATTTGCGCCGATGTCGCGCAGATCTGCTAACAGCCCATCCACCTCGGCGTATTGCAGGCGGATGATTTCCGCTTCCATCACCGGGTCGGCGAACCGGCTTTGCAGCAGCGCATCACCGATGTCGTGCATATCGATAAACTGGTTGACGTGCACCGCGGTATCCACCTGTTGCCAGCTGCTGCGCAATTCTTTCAGCGTGTCCGGACCAAAACTGGTGAACATCAACAGGCCGCCGGGTTTAAGCACGCGTAAAAA